>JBGOXQ010000018.1:0-14178 GCA_041479225.1 Bathyarchaeia archaeon | reverse complement strand
CTGGATCTGTTTGAAAAACATAGCTGTTGACCAAATTCACTTTGGGTTTAGCATTTAAAAACTTTCTTGTGCAGTTCAAGCTAACTCAATCTGCGTTTCAGCCTATAAGTAATGGAGGGGGTTGGCTCAAAGCAGCCAGTCGCACGGCAGTATGCAACTACAATCGCAGCTGAGACAATGAAACATAAAAACTATCGCATAATCTTTTTTAAGCTGAGTCTTCATGTCTACGACATAGAATTCAGGACACATTAGGGGAATTCTTGTTTGGCTAATAAAGGTCCATTGCTCATGACTTCTTGGCGTGCCACCGGAGCCTGCAACGCCCGATGCAGGTACTGCAACGTAGACGCCACAGGTGCAAAAGCCCCACGCGAATTAACCACCCAAGAAGCCTTCCACTTGGTAGATGAGGTTTCCAAGTTCGGCGTACGATGGTTCGGCATAAAAGGCGGCGAACCGCTCACTCGACCCGATATCTTCGAGATAGTCAACTATGCCAAGGGCAAAGGACTCAACGTGTGCCTGTTGACGAACGGCGTGTTCGTTGACGGGTCAATTTACGATAACCTCGTGAAGAACCAAGTCTGGACATCTGTGAGTATAGATGGACCTGAAGAAATTAACGATCAACTCCGCGGCAAAGGCAGCTACAAAAAAGCCATAGCCGCCATTGAGAAGCTGGCTAAGGGCGGCATCCTCAACGGCTTAGCCTGCGCCGTCACCACCATCAACTACAAGTATCTGGACCATGTTTGCGAGTTGGCTGAGAAGTACAAGGCGAACTTTGTCTGGTTTAATCACTTGGTGCCCAGCGGCAGAGCCAAAGAAACCCTTGAGCTGGCGCCTTCTCCTGAGCAGTACGAGTGGGTGCTGAATCACATCTGGGATTTAACTGAGAAGTACGAGGGCAAATTCGAAATCCATGTTCACTGCCCCCACTACGCCCGCGTCGTCAAGCAGCGGAACATAAAGAACTTTGACGACTGGTACGAGCATAAGTTCCACGGCAAATGCACATACTTCGCCTTCGGCGGCTACGTAAGCGTCACCGAAAACGGCGATTTGATACCCTGCTTCTACACGGACCTAACGCCGTCGGAGCCTATGCTGCTGGGCAACATCCGCAACAAAAGCCTGCAAACCGCGTGGGAAGAAATCAAGCAGTCACCGTTCTACAGCAGCTTCCAAAACCGAAACGTCCTCAAAGGCAAATGTGGCGTCTGCGAGTACCGCGAACTCTGCGGCGGCTGCAGAAACCGCGCGTATGCCTACACGAACGATATGTACGAAGCTGACCCAGCCTGCGTATACATACCCGAAGCGCTCCGCAAAAAGAAGTAGCCAGAATTACTACGAGTATACCCACCCACACTTTGCTGGAGGAACCCAGCTCTGTCTTAATTGATTTTTTGCTGTAGCGGGCTGATTTATTTGTCGGAGAACATGTGGCCGATGCAGTTACTACGAGTATGCCAATCCTCGTAATATAGATACTCGTAGTAAACGGAAGCAACAGATTCTGGGAAAGATTTTTTATCGCCACGATGTTTAAAGTGGCTGTGATTCCATGAGGTTAATGCACTTCGCCGCCATCTTCATAACCATCCTGACTATCACAACCTTATTCGTCGGGGTTGCCTTGCACACCAAGGACACATCAGCACAGGAACCTCAGAACGTCTATATCGGCATTTACGCAGGCTCAACCAACCTCGAAGACCTCAAGACTCTAGCGGATGAAGTGAAGTCTTATACAAACCTCTTCGTCGTAGGCAGCCTTTCCATAACATGGGACACAGCTAAACTCACTAAAATCAGCCAACACCTTAACGACGATGAATTGAATTTCCTGGTTTTTGAGCACCCAAACGACACAGTGCCCTTTGCACAGTGGGTCAGCGAAGCCCAGCAGAACTGGAGCCAGCACTTCTTGGGACTGTATGCTTACGATGAGCCTGGAGGGTACCAAGTTGACCAAACCGCATTCATGGCTGTAACTGCAGCGGACAACTACTCAGACGCAGCCCACAAATACGTCGCCACTGTAGCCGACTGGCTAAACCAGCTACGCACCTACGGCGGAACCAGCTTGCCCATGTACGCGTCAGACTATGTTTTCTACGAATACGATTACCGCGCAGGCTACGACGCAGTTTTCGCCCAGTTTGGCTGGAACTTCAGCCGACCTCTCCATGTCGCCCTTTGCAGGGGAGCAGCCACGATGCAGGATAAACCGTGGGGCGCCATTGTAACCTACGAAAACACCAATCATCCATACTACGAGTCTGGACAGAAAATGTACCAAGACATGGTTTACGCTTACCAGAACGGCGCCAAATACATCCTGCTCTTCGATTATGACGTAAACACCACCCGCTCTGCTTTGCAGCCTGAGCATTTGGCGGCGCTCCAGCAATTCTGGCAATACGTTCAAAACAGCCCAAGAGCCGAAAGCTCAGCCGACAGCAGGGTAGCGTATGTTCTGCCGAAAGATTACGGGTTTGGTTTCAGGTCAGTAGACGACCGCATCTGGGGTCTCTGGCCAGCAGACAGCCAATCAGCAACAATATGGAACAGCGCAAACAGTTTAGCGGCACAGTACGGTCCAAACTTTGACATCATCTATGAAGATGACCTGCAAGGCAACGTTTCAGCTTACAGCAAACTCCTATTCTGGAACGGAACAGTGCTTCCACCCAGCTAAGAAACGGCTGAAAACGGAAAGTGTACGGTGCCGCCAAAACTTATAAATGGGATTCAACATCAAAATCACCTAACCATTCCATTAACTTTGATGCTTCAGGAAATGGTTAGCCTTTACGAGTTACTGTACAGTGGGAAAACCTATGAATCAAGCAAAGAAATCCAAAGTTGCACTCGTCACTTCTCCACATCTGGAAGGAGCGTATCATCATCCGCTTTTCCCGCCCATCGGCTTAAGCTACCTCGCAGCGGTGCTGGATCAAGCAGGCTACGAAGTGAAAGTCATAGACTGCCCAGCATGCGGCTACACCATCGACAACCTGAAGTCTGAGTTGTCGTCTTTCCAGCCAAACATCATAGGCATAGCCTCCATGACCGCTACAATTCCTTCGGCTTTGCAGTCCGCGCGCACTGCCAAAGAAGTCTGCCCAGACGCCACCGTCATCATAGGCGGTCCACACGCCACCTTCGCCGACCAGATGATCCTCACCGAGGAAAAAGCCGTAGACATCGTGGTGCGCGGAGAAGGAGAACTCACGCTTCTGGAGCTCGCAGAAAACAAGGCAGAACCCAAGACTTTGCCAAATACCCTGGGTATAAGCTTCAGAAACAACGAGCAAATCGTAAAAACCGCGAACAGACCGTTCATAGAAGACCTAGATGCACTCCCGCATCCAGCTTACAAGTTTCTCCAGATGGACAAATACAGGATTTACGGCAAAGTCTTCTTGCCCATCATGTCCAGCCGAGGCTGCCCCTTCCAATGCAGCTTCTGCGTTGCCAGCCAGATGTTCGGCGCAAAGTTCCGCGGACGAAGCCCCAAAAACGTCGTAGACGAGCTGGAGTGGCTGCGGAATGAGTACAACGCGGAAGGCATCTCGTTCCACGATGACACCTTAACGTTGGATAAGAAAAGGATAATCAGCATCTGCGACGAAATCATAGCACGAAAAATAAAAATCTCCTGGGGCTGCCAAACCCGCGTAGACACAGTTTCAGAAGAGATTTTAGCCAAAATGCACAAAGCAGGCTGCAACGAAGTCTCCTTCGGCGTAGAGTCAGGATGCCAAAAAATCCTCGACGCCGTACACAAGAAATTCGAGCTCAGCCAAGCAGAGAAAGCCATCAAATGGGCAAAGAAGGAAGGCTTGTTTGTGGCTGTTTCAACCATCATCGGGTATCCTGGAGAAACCAAAGAATCCATGCAGCAAACCAGCGATTTGATGCGCAGAATCGAACCCGACGACGCCTGGCTATGCATAGCCACACCTTACCCAGGAACGGAGCTCCGCGCTCTCGTTGAGAAGGCTGGATGGAAGATGACGAATGACTGGACCAAGTACAACACGATGAACGTCATCTTTGAAATCCCGGGCTTGCCTTCTGAAGAGTTCACGAAGATGAGGGAGGACTTCTACCGCAAACTGTACACTCCCAAGTACGTGATGCGGCAGATCTGGAAGGGCTACTTCCACGGTAACTTCTACAGCAAAATTATGGCCCGAACAGCTGCGAACCATATTCTGTGGCGAATGAAGTCAAGACACTAAGCCAGTCAGCAACTTTGTTTTGACATAGGGTTTGTACTAAGTTTATTTTAGATAACACTCTGGTTAGCGTTCGGCTTCTTGCGCCAAAGCGTAACTAGTACTCCTGCAACAAAAGCAATTATAACAGCTGCAAATGTGACAAGTACATAGGGCAGAGGGTTGGTTTGGGTCGGCTCAGGTTGAGTTTGCTGCGTTGCAAACGGCGAAGGACTGACAAAGGGTGATGGTGAAAGAGTGAAGGGTGCAGTGGATGCAGTTTGAGTTGATGTTGACTGTGAAGGCAGCGTGGTTTGGGTTACTGTTGGAGTACTCTCGCCAATTGTTATGGTTTGTGTATTACTCCAGTCGCCATATTGGCCTGTGAAAACGTAGACATGCCCTGCCATCATGTAGTCTGATGGTACCATGTATCCTACTAGGGCTTGTGCTTGGACTTCTAGCTGTGCTTCCGCTGGGACACGGTACACGCCTGGAATTTGGATTGTTATGGTGGTGTATTCTGAGTTGGATTGGGCTAGGTCTGCTGGGGATTCGGTGTTGTTTCCTCCGAACATTCCGCCATATCGGCTTGTGGTTACTCCGTTGGCTGCGAAGGGGTAATAGTCCCATTGGGTTCCGTATGCTCCTTTTATTCTGAAGTTGTAATAGAGGCCGGTTTGGTTGCCGCTTGGGTCTGTGATGGGGGTGAAGAGTTGGTTTTTTATGGTGAATTGTAGTGATCTGTTGTCTACGTAGTAGCCTTCTTCTGTTACGACGGTTTTTCCTGTGTATTGGTCTGTTCCATAGGTTGGTGGTATATTATAGGAGAGGTCTACATACTTCAAAGTGAAACTGGGAACAGACGGCTTGGTTTGAGCCCATGCAGGTTTAACCATTATTATGCTTGAGGCTGTTAAGACGAGAACGAAGATGAGCGGGATGATTCGATTCATGCTTCGCATACAACATAACGATGCTGTTTAGCCCTTATTAGTCTCCCTGAAGAACAGAATGGTTCTCCCCCAAGAACACCAGTTTCTTGTGGCAGTTCAACCCGTTGACCGTCAAACTTGTCTATGCAGGGTTCCTTGCCTTGGTTTCCGTTTTCTTGAAGAAGAGCAGCGGCACACCCACAATGGGCAGGGCTGCCATCCACATGTCAACGTTGTGCGGCGCAATGAAGTTGGGCCAAACAATCAGTTTGCCTCCGCTTGTATCGCCGAACAGGAATGATAGAAGCAGGATGATGTCGAAGTACAGCCCGAAGAGTATCACAATGATGCCTGCCTTTCGCGGGTTAAGCTCCGCAATAGTTTCTGCTTTAGAAGAGTTCTTGGCGTAAACGACTGCGTACACGCCGAGCAGAAAAAGACCAACTACGGTGAGGATGAATTCAAACAGATACATTCGAAATTGCAAAAGGAAATCGGTGCCCTGCAGGAATATTTCGCTCCACCACTGCGCCGTATAGTTGAACCAGAATACGAAAATGCCTGCCGCAACCGAAATGAGTCCCCACTTGATAGCGTCTTTGATGGGTTTGTTTGCGCCGAGTTTGAAAAACAATACCACTAGCACGGTAGTCATGACTAAGCCTTCCACGAGGCATGGGAGACCCGCTTCAATTATGAAAAACCCCTGAGAATAAAGCGGGTTGCTGTACTGCATACCCCAGACGCCTGCAGGCAAGAAGAATAGCCAGTAAGCCGCCTCCAGCAGCACTAGCCACCTGAACGTTGATTTGGTTTCACAGGGCGATAGGTCGCGCTTGATTAAGAAGAACAGCACAGAGACGACGGCGATGAAGCCAATGACTGTGCGGAAGCCCAGACCGATAGAGCCTGGGAGGTCTGTGAAAGCTACCTGTGGGTCGAAGTTGTAGATTGATTTTCCAGATTGGTAGATTGTGAAAACGAATAAGGTGAATACGACGATGAACAAGCCGATTTTGAACGCCCAAAGAGACTTGTTCCCCACAGTTGACACCCCCACGAACCAACTGGTTTCAGGAACGGTGATACTTAAACTTATTCAACATCTCCGCGTTCGTTTTTGCGTCAGCCCTGCGGAGCTTGGTGTTCTCTAGAGAGAACAATGGTGTTCTTCAGGGAGAGCTAAATAGCAACCTCGACCATGCTGTACCGAGGCTAAGGATGAAGTGCTTGTTGAAAGCATTAGAATTATGCTGTACAAATAAGATTTTCACATCACCAACCCTAAATGGGAGTTTGAGGCAGAATAACGGAAAAGTTATTATGCTGTCAAACGTTTTTCAACGTCAACGTTTGAGGCTTCAACGATGAAAAAGTCGATTCCACAGAGTAAATCCGACGTTTACGAACAACGAACTAACTGGCCGCCTTACACATACCGTGATTACCCAAATATCCAGCCCGAAACCTACCAATCTTTTATGAAGTTTCTGGATACGGAGAACACTTCAGGCAGGCTGATGGAGTTGCAGCCGTGGATAAGCGTCTGCGACAGCCGATGTGCTTTCTGCTATTTCCCAACCACAGCCACCAGCAAAGTGCAGATAGAACCGTATCTTGAGCTTTTGAAGAAAGAGCTGGAGATGTACGCCAAGACCAAGTACGTGAAGACAAGCATGTTCGACGAAATAGTGCTTGGCGGCGGCACGCCCAGCGTTTTGACGGCGGAACAGATGATTGACCTCATCGACTTCTGCAAAGCACACTTCAACATAAACAAAGAATATTTCATCAAAGTCACAGGCTCTTCCAAAACTCTGGCGCTCCAAAAAATCGACAAACTCGCCGCCTACGGCGTGTATCAGATGGACATGGGCGCTCAGACCTTCGATGACAAACTCAGAAAACTGCTTTGCCTCCCCGACAGCGCGGCAGATGTGGAGAAAGCGATTCGGCACGCACGTAAGCTGGGCTTGTGTGTTTGCGTTGATTTAATGTATAATCTTCCGGGGCAGACGATGGAAAGCTGGATAGCCACGCTGAAGAAGGCAGTAGAGTTGGATGTGGAAATTGATGCTTATTCGTTGCATGTGGACCCAGGAACCCCGTTGGAGAAGATGATTCAGAAGGGCATTTCTCCCCCTGTCGGCGACGGAGAATACGAGAAAGAGCAGTACCTCGCAGCGTACAAGCTTCTCACTGACGCAGGCTACAAAGCCGTGGGGCATGACCGATACAGCCGCGTGGAATGGCACATGCGCGAAAACTGCCTGAACGGCTGGCCTTGGGGCGGAATCTTAACCACTGGCGCTGGCTGCTTTATGGGTTATCTGCAGCGGTTCAGTTACAGCAACATCGAAGACATCAACAACTACATGGCAGTCGTGAAATCAGGCAAACTGCCTATCCAAAGACTTTCAGAATCCACAGATGACGATATGATGCGCAGGGAAATGAGCAGGCTATATTTGCGGTTGCCAGTTAGCAAGAAAGAGTTTAAGGAGAAATTTGGCAAACTACCTGAAGACGTATTTGCTCCACAGTTGAAGAGGCTAAAGGCGAAGGGCTTAATCGAAGTTGACGACAAAGAAGTCAGATTAACCAAGCAGGGCGAAGTCTGGAAAGGCAACATAGCATGGGAATTCGCGTCGGAAAATCTCACTCAAACTAGATAAATTTTTTTCTCTTTGCTTATCTTCAGTTTCTAGAAAAATCGCTGGTTCTTTTTACTGAAAGGAGCAAGTTTGTTGCTGAAAAATCTTTAGCGTCTAGTTTGTTTTGCTGAAAATTATCTATATGGGATTTCTAATTGCGTTGCAGAGTTGCGAGTTGATTAACTGAAAAAAAGAAAGATAGAGGTTTGTTACATGTGTCTCTGTGGGTAGGCGCCGTACCAAGTCATCACTTTAGCCACAACTGGCCCGATTATGCCCAAGAGTATCATCGGCAGCATCGTCGTGAACAAGGAGAACCACGGATCGCCCTGTGTCATCCAGGCTCCGAACGAGACTGTGTAGTTGAGAATGTACGTGAACACACCCACTGTCAATGCAGCTGTTAGACCTGACCCTAGCATTCGTTTGAAGTTGAAAGATCCGTTGTTTAATGCTCCTGCTATGTATCCGATTAAGAGTCCGCCTACGATATAGGCGCCGATGAAGCTTGGATCGCGGAAATAGTTCAACTGGGCTTGCGCAGCGGGGTCAGTGATACTGCTGTAGTAAGGTATAACGGAAACGCTGAAGTAGCCTGCATAAGCTAAGTAGTATAATGTTCCGCATATGAAGCCTGCAGCGCCGCCAGCCCATTTATTCCAAACTAAGCCAAGGAGGATTGGAATTGCAAACATGACCATCAATGCAAAGCCGTGTGTGAGAATGACAGTTACGAAGGCATATGATCCGGTAACTGGGAATACGCTGTCAAGTGCAGGGCGAAGTACTGCTGGGAAAAGAACGATAATAATGCCGACGATCACGGGTATGAGAAAACCGTAGCCGATATCTTTTAGCTTAAATTTCTCTGCTTCCATGTTAACTCACTCTTGGTTGTCTATTACGTTTGGGCGCGTTTATAAATTTAATCCTTGCCTCAACATGTCTGTTTCTGTTATGGAACACTGGGAAATAAACTTCAGAACAGGCAACTGGCGTCCAATTAAACGATGTCTCATGAAAAGGAGAAGTTGAGAGTCTGAATTCTGGTTTGCTTAACTGATTTGTTTGCCGCAGTGAGGGCAGAATCTTGAATTTGGATCAAGAGGTTGCCCGCAGTTGGGGCAGTATCGGACAATATTTTGCGACGTGTAGAGCTCGTTGCTTTCGAGGACTATAGGTTTATACGTTAGTGCGAGTGCTCCTCCGATTATGCCGAATATGTTTAAGCCTCCGATTATGGAGAAGACAAGGATTATCGTACCCCACTTGGAGTGTTCCAGCGGGTTTGAATTCAACTTAACCGCAGAAGCGAGAAGCACCATGGCAGCCACCAGCACCCAAACTCCAACGGCACCCAGTATCCAAGCTATAGCTCCGAGGCCGACCGTGGAATAATAGGTGTAGCCATAACTGTAGGTGTAGGGTCTTATCGAAGAAAATACAGCCGCAAAGACGATTAAGACAAATCCTGCAATTAGAGCCATTATTCCGCCTACTAGCGATAGTGCAAAGGCAGCAGTGGGTTTATTTTGAACTACTTGTCTACTCATTCAATGTTCCCTCAAATGGTCCAGTGCATTCTTTCTGAGGTAGTAATATAAAAGACTTCTGGGAACCAGTCGGTGACGACTCAGTTTTTTTCCAGAAACTGATGGGGTTGCTTTTAATTTCCCTGAGAAAAAAACAAGTTTTAGCTGCCCTGAAGTTCAGAGCAATTTCTGCGCGGAGTTTATTTATACAAATAAAGAAAGAGAAGAGGTGGTTATGTTTAGCTTGTCGGGTTTGCTTTTTCTGCGTCTTTTATTTGCTGCTGCTCTTTTTTGTATTTTATCAGCGCGCCTTTGGCTTTCAGCGATGAGTTCTTCAGCTCGATTCTGGCGGGGCATACGTAACTGCATTCTCCGCAGCCTTCACAGTATTCAGCGTGGAGTCTATCTAATGCTTCCATGTCGTTCCTTTCCAGTGCTTCCCTGATGAGTATCGGAGCAAGGTTCTTGCAGCAAACTTGCAAACATAGACCGCAACGTATGCATGCTGTTGTTTTGACATCTTCAGGTTTGAATTCTTTGCCTCTTGGTACTGGCTGCTCTTTCCTTGTGGCTCTTGGTTTAGGTAAACCGATTTTGTCGAGCTGCGTGACGGCGAGGTTCATGATGACTAGCGCTAGTATTGAGCCGCCGAAGAAGCCCATGTACGTCTGAATCAGCACGGTTAGTACACCTAAGCCTGCGCCGAAAATTATGTGCCCTTTATGCGTGAGCGGCGTGGTTGCGGGGTCGGTTGCCATGAAGAACGCCATGAAGATTGAGCTGCCTATGAAGAGTTCGAAGGCTATTCTCAGAATTGGGTCTCCACCGTATATTCCTGTAAGTATTAAAGACATGCCTGTTACGGTTGCAAGGTAGGTCAGGGGGATTCTCCATTCGTAGTATCTGCGTGCGAGTATGGCTAAAGCGATTCCAACGACTATGACTGCGACAGCTGAGGCACCGCCAATCCATCCGTGATATTTCTCAAGTGCTAAAACCTGCATTACGTTGTTAAAGTTGGTTACAGGAGGTGGTGATATCATTGGGTTAGCGAAGCAACCGATCATGTAATCGGCGAATGAATTTACACCGAAACCGCCGTTGTTACCTAGGAAGCCCCAGCCTATGGGACCTGCCAACGACGGCATTTGGAGTACTCCGCTTGTTAGGTGTTCAGCTGGGAACAGTATTGAGCCGAGGAAGGGTACTGTAACAAGAAGTTTGGCTGCTGCGGCGGGGTTGACGTATTTTCTGCCTAGTTTGCCTTGGATCTTCTTGAAAACGACCAGACCGATTGCAGCGATTGCGATAACGAATATAAAAGAGCCAGGTGCTTCTAGCGGAAGAGCTTCAGGTACACCTAGAGTGCTTGCCATCGATGGAACGCCTATAGAATAAGACATAGCAACGATTAAGCCAAAGACTAAAGCAGACATCGTGTTTTGTGGGCTGTCGCCGTGCGTTGTCTTGGCTAGTAGAAAGTCTAGTCCTACAGCAACTCCAACAGCTAAGAGACAGATTATGCCTGATGTGAGCCCGAGATTATTCCAAGGGAAAACGCCTTGGGGTTCAGTGACGTTATACCAGAAGAGAATTGAGATTGCTGCGAGTATGACGAGTGCGCCGGCAGTGTATGTCATGTAGAGGTCTTTTGTCATCCACGAATATTTTCTCGTTTTAACGGGTGTTGACATATTCGTTTAATCTCCTTAGTTGAAATCTGAACGAAATCTATACGATTTAGTTTATAAGATTTTCTAATGAGGCTCCAGAAAAGCGTCAAATGGCAGTTAATCTGGGAGTTTTCTACATCTGATAGCTTCCCGAATGTTGGGCGGTGGATTTTTTAACAAGTTGCCATGTGGCAAAAGTGATGGTTCTCATACGAGAACACTTTGAGGTCAGCTTGTTCTCGTAGGGAAACAGTTTTTTTTATCGGAAATTTTATATCGTAAGGATTTTATGTATTGATGTTGTGAGTTTGATGGCTAACTCAAAAGCGCCATTATACATGGTAACTTGGCGATGTACTAGAAACTGCGTAGGCAGTTGCATGTACTGTAGTTATACGAAAGAATATGCTAAAGATTCTGAATTGAGCACTGAAGCAGCAAAGAAGATGGTTGATGAGATTCATGATTTTGGTTCTCCGTGGTTCGGCATAAGCGGTGGAGAACCTCTTGTCCGTCCCGATATTTTTGAGATTATTGCTTACGCAAAGAAAGAATACGGCATGGAAGTAAGCTTGATCACCAGCGGTTTTGCCTTTGACCAAGAACGTCTTGACCAGTTGGCAAAGTATGAGGTGCACACTGCCGTCAGCATTGATGGTAACAGGGAATCTAACGAAATCATCCGACGCAAAGGCAGCTACGACAAAGCGCTGTTCGCCATGAAGAAGCTGTCTGAGAACGGAATCTTAGACTGCTTAGTGACGACCATGACTAAATACAACATCAAACACATGGCTCACCCAGCCGCACTAGCAGAAGAATACAAAGCCCGAATGATCGTTTACCATAACCTTGTTCCAGTGGGCAGAGCTGGCAATAACATGCCTGATTTGGCTCCGACTCCCCAGCAGTACGAAGAGGCATTCGACGAGATTTACGACATCCAGAGAAAACTGATGGGCAAAGTGAAAGTCAACGTTTACGCGCCCTTCTACGCACGAATCGTACGCCAGAAGAACCCTGTGGACTTCTGGGACTGGTATCATGAAGGCTACTTGGGCAGATGCACCATCGGCGGCAACTACGTTAGCATAACCGAAAATGGCGACTACCGAAGCTGTGGCTTCCACGAAGGCTATCGCCTTGGTAACGTTAAGGACAAGAAATTGACCACGGTTTGGGATGACCTTCAACGCAGCGAACTGCACCTGAAACTACGCGATAAAAGCAACATCAAAGGCAGATGCGGAGTTTGCGAGTACAGGGAAATCTGCGGCGGATGCAGAACACGCGCAGAATACTACACAGGCGACTTGTTCGAGTCCGACCCAGCCTGCGGATACGTACCCAAAGTGCTGCGCGAACAGTAGCCAAGTTTTTTCCTCTTTTGTTTAATTATCTTAGGTTACGGTACATTCGCCATTTTAAAGACTGCAGGTGTGCCTTCTAATTCACCTAAAAATTGAGAAAGCCAAAGAAAATTGCGCCTTTGCACTTGAAGCCGTGCCGGTGTCTATGCAGGGTTAGCTGCTACAAGTTCCACTGTTGAGCCCAGCGCCTGACCCGGCACACCTTTCTTGAATCTGACCCTCACAACGCCGTTCTTTCCGTGAAAGCCAACAATTTTGCCGAAAAGTGCGCTTTTTTCACCTTTCCAAACAACTTTTCTGCCTATGAAGTTTGGCTGCGCCTGAGAAACTATACCAGTGAATTGGATTAGGCATTCTCTTGAAGCTTGAGTTCTGATGCCTATTCGATAGTTCATTATTCTTCCGTAAATGGGTTGAGACAAAACTTTCACCTTTACAGCACTAACTTCAACGCATAACGGGCTATTAAACTTGCTTTGCTTTTGTTTGGATTTCCAAGGAGCGTGCAGTGTCTACTTGACTATTTCGGCGTTTGCTGCTTTTTCCCCTACCCGCGTGATCTTTATTTTCAAGTGTTCTCCAGGCTTTGCATCCGGGATGTGTATTATGAAGCCTTGAATTTTGGCTAAGCCTTCATTCTTGAGGCTCAATTCCGTAATATCTACTTCAAGTTCTTCACCCAATTCGACTGGGCAACGTTTAAAACCCTTCCCGTGGCCACGTCTTCCTTCGTAACTGCCACCTTGCCTTCTAGAATAGCTCATAAAATGAAGTCTCTGTCCAAGTTAATTTATGCAGTACTTAGAGCTTAAACCTTCCGCAAGAGTGTCAAAGTCCGTGCTGATAATGCATGCTCAGTTTATAATATCTTAATACAACATGCTTATAAGTGTGTAAACACATAGCAGTTTATGCTGATAAGCGAATTGAATTGAAGTAAAAGGATAGCAAAAACAAGAATGGAATTCGGCTTATCGCAATTCGCTTACTGCAAAGATGCTTGACACGAAGGAATCGTGCATAAAAATCTAAAAACTTTGGCGATTAAATATGGGTCGAATAAGCGGGGATGTTCCTGATGAGTTGGAGAAGCAACTCAGATTGAAGACTGTAGAGAGATTTGGCGGGAAAAAAGGCGACCTATCCCGCGCTATAGAAGAAGCAGTAAGAACGTGGATAGCCAAAAAAGAATAAGTCCACGTCCTCCTTTATCTCCAAATAACGCCTTTTGGTTTCCTTTCGCAGAAAGGCATTAGGGGAAAGCCAGCAAGCCTCGCCACATTGCAGGATAAGCTCGCGTGAGGGGCTAATCGCTGAGGTCCCCCCGTTTCAGGCAACAATTATTCCCGATCATCAGATTCTAATAAAAGTAAATCGAGGTGAAAAAATGAGTAAAGAAGAAAAAAAGACACCAGTGAAGGCTGCCGCAAAAGCTGAAATCGCAGCAAAACCTATAAAACATGTTCCGGCTAAACACATTCCTGCCAAACACGTTCCTGCAGTTCATGTTCTAACGACCTTCGACGATTTGATGGAGAATTTTCGCAGAAATTTCATTGAAAGCATAGCTTTTCCAGCGGAGTGGGTAAGTCTTGAACCTGTTGCTCCAGTTCGTGAGGCAACTGTAGATCTGGTTGATGAGGGAAACAGGTTTGTGGTGCATGCTGAATTACCAGGCGTAGCTAAAGACAAGATTGACGTAGCATTAACGAAGGATGGCATTGAAATCTCGGCTGAAACAGATGTTGAAAGGGAAGACAAAGAGAAGAATTTTGTTGTCAG
>JBGOXQ010000017.1:0-14462 GCA_041479225.1 Bathyarchaeia archaeon | reverse complement strand
AGCGAAGGGTTTAATTAAGGTTTTCGGGCGGAACTTGGATGATTCTGTGGCACGTTGCAGGCGTATCTGGCCTGGGGAAACTCAGGGATTCTTTGTCTGCAAACTCATGAAGAAGGAGATGCCGCCTTGAATCCGATTGCCACCTTTGCTTCTCGGTTCGGAGCGGAAATAGCCTTGAACTCCGAGTTTATGGTAGAGAAGGCGCAACGGTATTATCTTTTGAATCCTCGCTTACGTAAGCTTGCTCAAAAAGACTTCTATTACGCTGGCTTGTACCTCGGCAAAGTCAAGAACGGCGTTTTCTTTCCCAGCTTCAACTTGTTGGCAATGCTAGGGAGTGTGGCTGCAAACAAAGTTTTCGTAGACTCGAAGACCGCCTGGCTTTTCATCTGCGGCAGAGACATATTCCGCACGGGCATAATCCGAGCTCACGGTTCTCAGCGGAAAGGCGATTACACTCTGGTCCTGAATGAACATGGCGAATGCTTGGGCTTTGGCAACATAACCAGCAGACTGGACGAAACAGGCGGAAAAGTTGCGGTAAGAAACGTTTTGGATGTTGGGGACTTTTTAAGCCGAGAGCTATAACAGATTATATTCATTTCTAGCGGTTTTGCGTATTTACAATTGTTTTGTTTCCTGCTTCTTTCACTGTTTCTTTCTTAGAAATAATAGTATTCATTTCATTGAAATGCTAATTTGCTGAACATATATCCAGAACAATTAGGGATATGCTTATATACGTTCATGTTTAATGTGGATTTCAAAACGTATGAATATGAGATGTGAATCTAATGGACGAAACAACAAAAAAAGCAATCGATACTCTAAAAGTAAACAATATTCGATGGGTCCATTCAGCATTCGTTGATGTTCGCGGCATCCTCCAAGACATGGTTTTGCCAGCCAGAGAATACCTAAGCGGCGCACCATTCACAGAAGGAATAGGCTTCGACGGCTCCTCCGTCCGAGGCTTCAAATCCATCGAAGAATCAGACATGATTTTCATGCCAGACCCAAAAACTCTGGCAATAATGCCCTGGATAACTGATGAAAAACAGAAAAGCGCAATCATACTAGGCGATGCCTTAGAAGCCTTCGGCGGCACAGAACCCTCCGTCACCTGCCCAAGAGGATACGTTGCCAAACGCGCAGTAAAAGCAGCTAAAGACATGGGATACACAGGAATTTTCGCCCCCGAACTGGAACACTTCGTTTTCTCTTCAATCGACCCTACCAAGCTAACTTGGGACCTGTGGGTCAGCCCAAAAGGCGGCGAAGGCGATTCATGGGGTGCGCCACGTGTTGTTCCTGAATCTCCCGAAGTCAAACCTGGCGGATTCATTCTGCGCCCCAAAGAAGCCTATTACCGCACGCCACCTGAAGACACTACTGTTGAATACCGAAACGAAGTCAGCCAAGTGCTGGAAGACAACTTCGGCTTAACCATCGAGAAACACCACCACGAAGTAGCCACCGTAGGACAAGTGGAAATCGACTACAAATACGGCGAACTATTGGAAACAGCCGACCGCGCTTTGTACTATAAGTTTGTCGCCAAAAACATCGCTAAAAAACATGGCTTAATCGCTACCTTCATGCCCAAACCCATCTACTTAGATAACGCCAGCGGCATGCACGTTCACTCCAGCCTCTGGAAAGGTAAAGTAAACGTCATGTACGACGCAAAAGACGAATACGCAGAACTCAGCCAAATCGGCAGATACTACGTAGGAGGCATATTAGCCCACGCCAAAGCCTTAACCGCCATCTGCTGCCCCACGGTAAGCAGCTACAAACGGCTCGTGCCAGGTTTCGAAGCGCCCATCTACATCATGTGGAGCCGACGCAACCGATCTGCACTTGCAAGAATACCCCTCTACTACAAAGGTGCAGGTTTTGCCGCACAAAAGCGTGTTGAATACCGTGGCGTAGACCCCTCATGCAACCCCTACCTTGCGTTCAGCTGCATCATGATGGCTGGCTTAGACGGCATCAAAAAGAAGATCGACCCAGGAGACCCAGTTGACGAAGACGTTTACAAACTAAGCAAATCAAAACGCAAAGAACTCGGCATCAAAGAACTTCCCACCACACTCAAAGGCGCATTAGACGAGATGGAAGGCGACGAAGTCATCAAGGAAACGCTGGGCAGCCACGTATTTGACGCATTCATTGAACTGAAGATGAACGATTGGAACCAATACTGCCTGTACGTGTCACCCTGGGAAATAATGAAGTATCTTGACTACTAAGCAGTCATTTAAGGCATGGAAACCTTAAATCTGCCCAATTTCTTTTTTTATTTCACGCAGAATGTTCTTCAGCTTCAAGATTGCCGTTTCAAACTAGTTTACCCAACTGCAAGTAAAGTCGATAAAAATTATACTCTGAGAGCCGCGCCATACGTTAGATACTTATACGGGTTTAGGTTAAATGCTATCAGACCAATCAGAAATTGCAGACAAATTAACTCGAGGATGAATAAAAAATGAAAAATTTCAAAGACGCCATCTGGAAAAAAAATGTGTCCAACGTAATCCAACAAATTCAACAGCAAGATATCAAATTCGTTAGACTCCAATTTACAGACATCAACGGGATTATAAAAAACCTCGCCGTAGCTTCTAAAAACATTGAGAGTATCTTCGAAAACGGCCAATCCTTCGACGGCTCATCAATCACAGGCTACAGGCCAATCGAAGAATCCGACATGGTTCTGTTACCTGACCCAACAACCTTCGCCGTGCTGCCGTGGAGACCAAAAGAGAAATCCAGCTGCCGACTAATCTGCGACATTTATACTCCACAGAACAAACGCTTCGAAGGTGACCCACGCTACATTCTTGAGAGGCAAATTGAAAAATGCAGCAAAGCAGGCTTCACATTTTTCTGCGCTCCCGAACTGGAATTCTTTATAGTGAAGGAAAGCGAAAGCGGTGGTTTACCCACTCCCATAGACATGGCAGGCTATTTTGACTTCCACCCAGGCGACCTCACCGATGACTTGAGACGCGAAATCGCAGACATGGCTGAACCGTTCGGCATAGAGATCGAAATTAGCCACCACGAAGTTGCTTTGGGACAGAACGAAATTGACTTCAAGTACGGTGAAGCCCTCGTAACTGCTGACCGCGCCATAACCATGAAGATGGTCACCAAAATAGTCGCCGCAAGAAACGGCTACATAGCCACCCACATGCCTAAACCCTTCGCAGGCATCAACGGCTCAGGCATGCACACGCACCAGAGCCTCTGGAGCAAAGACGCAACTGAAAACCTCTTCTACGCAGATGACGCCAAAAACGGTTACCTCTCTGATCTAGCTCGAAACTTCATCGGCGGACAACTAGCCCACGGACGAAAAATGAGCGCCGTCTTAGCTTCATGGCCAAACAGCTATAAACGCTTAGTGCCAGGCTACGAAGCGCCAGTTTACCTTGCATGGGCACACAAGAACAGGTCACCCCTTATCCGAGTGCCCAACTTCGGAGGCAAAAAACCCGCCGCAAGATGTGAAATCCGCTGCCCCGACGGCTCAGGCAACCCGTATCTGCAGTTTGCTGTGCTTCTTGCCACAGGCTTAGACGGCATCAAGAACAAGATTGACCCCGGCGACCCCGTGGAGCTGAACGTCTACCACATGAGCTACGAGGAACGCAAAGAACGCGGCATCGTATCCCTACCTGAATCACTGAAAGAAGCGCTGGATGAAATGGAGACAAGCGACCTGATGCGCGAAACCCTGGGCGCAACGGCGTTCGAGAACTTCCTGGTCGAGAAACGGAAAGAATGGGACCTATACCGCTTGCAGTTCACCGATTGGGAAGTAAACGTTTAAAAAAAACGACTCTAAACGCACAACGCAAAAGAGAAAGCCTCTTCATGAGGCATCCAACCTTTTTGTTTTTCTTTAACTCTTAATTTTTTCGGCTAAACCGCTGATTGGAACTTCTATTTGTTCGCGTTTCGCGAGGTCTCGAACAACCACTTTGCCCTCTTTCAATTCTCTCTCGCCCACAATTATGGCGTAATCCACTTTGCGCTTATCCGCATCTTCCAAAGCCTTAGCCATCTTCCGCCCCATAACCTCAAACTCCACAGAAACACCCGCATCCCTGAGAGTCTCCGCGATTTTCAAAGCTTCCGCCTTCTGTTCCTCCTTGATAGGTATGACCACGACTCTCTTCTGTTGCTCGCGTTTCAAAGCCGTTTTCTGCGCCTGCATCGCTAACGCTATCCTGTCCAGTCCGTGTGCGACGCCTACGGCGGGTGTGGCTTCGCCTCCGAACACTTCGATGAGCCTGTCATATCGTCCGCCGCCGCCCAAAGCTATGTCCAGCTCTGGCACGTACACCTCAAAAATCATCCCCGTATAGTACTCGAGTCCTCTGGCGAAAGCAGGCTCAACCTTTTCGATTTTACATCCGCTGTCGGTGACCAATTTCAGAATAGCCGCCAAATTCTCCACTGCAGCCGCCGCCTTCTCGTAGCCTGCAACGTGCGCCTTCATCTTCTCCACCGTGTCAAACACATTACTGCCCTTCAAATCGATTAATCCGCGTAATGTGATTCGGCACTTTTCAGATTCAACTAATTCTAAAGCGGCGTCGTATTCTTTTTTGTCCATCTTTTGCAACACGGCGTTCTGTGTTTTGTCATCCACGCCTTCTTGGCTCATTATGCCCTTCAAGACGCCGACGTGTCCTAGCTTCAAAGCGTAGCCCTGCAAGCCCACGTTCTTCATCATGCTGTTCGTGAGCAGAATAGCTTCCGCGTCTGCCTCAGGCTTGGCTGAACCCATAAGTTCAAAGTTTGCTTGCCAAAACTCCCTGTAGCGCCCACGTTGAGGCTCATCGTAGCGGTAGACAGTGCCAACGCTGAGGAGTCTGAGAGGTTTCGGCTCGTTCTTCAATGCTGTCGTGATTAAGCGTGCTATGGAAGCGGTGAATTCAGGTCGTAGCGCCACGGAGCGGTCGCCCATATCTTTGAAGATGAACATGCGCTGACGAATTTCCTCCCCTGACTTGGCGCTTAAAAGCTCCAAAGGCTCAACGATGGGTGTGATGACTTCTTTGAAGCCGTAGAGTCTGGCGGTTTCGCGCGCTTTAGAGATAACGTAGATTAATGTTTCTGCTTCTTCAGGCAGCAAATCGCGCATACCGCGCACAGGCTGAAAACTCGACATGTACCGTCTCCTGTTTTCCCTGAAAGCTTTGATGGTGACTGAGTAGTGAATGAAGCTGTATATCAACTTTTCAACATTTGATCTTTATGTAAACGCTGAAGTAGTCGCGGCGTTTCGTTTCGACCTGTGCTGAAATCGAACATTCTATTTCCTACATTAGATGGATTTAATCACAAGTTGTACCAAAAGCGTGCTGTCTCTGCAAAATGTTATATAGCAAAACATTGAAAATAGTACTAGTAAAAAAATAGGAGAAAAAAGAGAATGAAAATACAAACCAACAAAAAGATAGTTACAATTGCGTTGACTTTAATCCTGACACTTTCAGCGTTCATGGCAACGTTGCAAACAAGCAGTGCACATACACCAGCGCAAACCTTTCCGACTTTCGCCTATCTAGCCCTTTCACCCGACCCTGTAGGAATTAACCAACCCATATACGTCATAATGTGGGTTTCGCCCAATCCACCGACAGCATCTGGCTTCGGTGGTGACATTTGGCGAGGTTTTAAGCTGACAATAACGAAGCCTGACGGCAATACGGAGACTAAAGGTCCGTTTAACTCTGACGCAACTGGGTCAACATTCACTACTTACACGCCTAATCAAGTCGGCACTTACCACTTCAATTTCACCTATCCAGGTCAAGTGCTCTCGCTGTTCAGCCCTACTGGAATACCCTCAGATGCTAGTTCTCTTGCAACACTCTCAGCTCGACTGGGTCTACCTGACAAAATGCAGTACATCAACGATACTTTTACAGGGAGCAGCAGAACATTGGACCTTATCGTGCAGCAACAAGCGATAGCTAGAATCCCAGACACTCCTCTGCCAAACGGTTACTGGACACGCCCGATATTCGGACAGAACTCAATTTGGGCTTCCATTGCATCCAACTGGCTAGGCGGGTCGCAACTCGGGGGAACAGGTCTCATGTGGCAAGGCGGATCTGGACCCAATAGCCCGCACATACTGTGGACAAAACCTCTTGAAATGGGAGGCATCGTCGGAGCCCAAACCGCACTTGGAGTCGATACGTACCAAATCCCCGATGTAGGCTTCTATTCAGGTGGCTCATACGAAGGCAGATTCGCTAATGCAATAATAATGGGTGGAAGACTCTATTACCCCGAGCCGCTGGGTCACTCCAGCACAGGCGGAGGATACACTTGCGTAGACTTGAAAACAGGCCAGCAAATATGGCACAGTGACAGCCTAGGATACACCAATGGGTTCATACCTCTAGTCGGACCAAACACGTTCCTAGTGCCATCTTTCGGGCAACTTTATGACTACGAATCGCAGAACCAACACGGTGTCATCGATGCTATTCTATGGGCAGTAACGGGCACCACGTGGAGTGCTTATGATGCATGGTCTGGAAAATGGATGTATAACTTGACCAATGTCCCCAACGGCTACACCGCTTACGACAACACAGGCGCAATAGTGCGCTACGTGCTCAATTACAACAGAGCAACTCGTCAAGGATGGCTCGCTCTATGGAACAATACCCAACACAACTCAGGACTCGAACTGACATATCCTGGAGGAGCTAACGCCAGCGTAGCAGCTACAACCGAAGCATATCAATGGAGACCAAACGGAAAAGCAGTTGACATGGGCCAACCATATGCATATTCATGGAACGTATCATTAACAGCGGACTTGTCTGGCTTGGGAGCGCCAAGCATCCTTAGAGTTCTTCCAGGCGACGTAATCATTGGCCAAAGCAGCGGCATCAGCACATTCTTCTCAGTGGGAGTGGGCATCACCCCGAATCCCTACACAATATGGGCAATAAGCGACAAACCAGCAACCAGAGGTCAGCTATTATGGATAAGGAACTACACAGCGCCAGAAGGCAGCATCGCCAGAACCTTCGGTGGAACGCAGGCGGTGGATACGGTGAACCGCGTATTCTACATGCAAGAGACTGAGACTATGGCGTGGCTAGCCTACAGCATAGACACAGGCGACCTTGTTTGGGGTCCAACCCGCGGAGCGACACATGACTTTACATACTATGGCAGTGGTCTAGGTGGAGGACAAATGGGCTACACAGCCTACGGCAAGCTCTACACTCAAGGCTTCGGCGGAGAAATCAACTGCTTTGACGGAAAGAATGGCGCATTACTATGGACATTCAACAACACCAACAGCGGCATCGACACAGTTTGGGGCTACTATCCCATCTTCATAGCTGCAATCGCCGACGGAAAAGTCTATGCATTCAATAACGAGCACTCTCCCAACTATCCGCTCTACAAGGGCGAACAGATATACTGCCTTGACGCAACCACAGGCCAAGAAATATACCGAATGCTAAGCTGGGCTGGCCAAAGCGGAGGTCCAGGAACCGCAACCAGCGTTCTGGCAGACGGCGTGCTATGCTACTACAACTACTACGACAACCAAATCTACGCAGTAGGCAAAGGACCAAGCGCAACCAGCTTGATGGTAGAAGACGACTCGGTTCCAAAAGGCGAAAGCGTGATGATCAAGGGCATGCTCACTGACCAATCCGCAGGCGCCAAACAGAAAGTAGCATCAGGCCAATTAAACTCAGTGCCAGTCGTAGCGGACGAAAGCATGGGAACATGGATGGCATACATCTACATGCAGCAACAGATCCCAGCGACCGTGACGGGAGTTCCAGTGAAGCTCTCAGCAGTTTATCCTGACGGCACATCACACGACCTCGGCTCTGTAACCACCGACATGAGCGGCATGTTCAAGAAACTGTGGCAACCACCAACTGAAGGCGAATACACCATATATGCAACGTTCGACGGAACTAACTCATACGGAGGATCATACGCAGAAACAGCCATTGGCGTGGGCGCAGCAGCATCACCCTCAGTGATAACTCCAACTCCAACACAAATAGCAACACCAACGGCACCGTCATCAGTAACGCCATCAGTAACGCCATCGATAGCACCTTCTAGCGGAACTGGACAAGGCATCGGCGCTGAAGTCTACATCGCCATTGCAGCAGTCATCATCATCATCGCCATAGTCGCAGTCGCAGTCATCCTAAGAAGACGCAAATAAACACATAAAAAACAATATCCCTTTTCCTTTTTTTGTTAAATTTTAATAAAAGCATGGGTTTCAGTGATTACTAGCGGGTTAGCCTCAAAGTGGATGCCATAGATCAAAAGGAGTTTCATTCTTCTCTGCAGAAGACAATCTCCTGCTGGAGCCCAGCAACCCTAATCGCCCATAATCACGGCAAAAAATGAAGCGTATCGTTCTGCTTCTTCTATTTGAAAGTCAAAGGTGAGACTGAGTAGTAAACTATTTCGCCTCGCCGATTCATAACCGCCAGAATCAGCTCCTTCTTGAGGCTTTGGCACTGCGAAATAGCATTCGTCAATTCTTCCATTGGCATGGGTTTGCCTTCTTGAGTGCTGGTAACGAGGAATGTGGCGGTGTCTTTGCCGTAGGCGCCGCGGTCGTAAATCCTGAAGTCGATCGCCGCGCCGAACCCTTCCCTCACCACGTAACCTCGGCTTCTCAGGTCACGGTAAACCATGTAGTGTGCCCAAGCGTTCTCATCCCCTTCCTCGTATGCTTTGAGGAGGCTTTGAAAATCAACCGCTTCACCCTTCGCATCTGTGACTTCCAGCATCTGCTTGTCCTGCAGAAAGAGTGCTTCGTAAAATGCGAGGGTGAACACTTCATTTTCAATTGTGCCGTAGCCCCTTTGAGAGAGGGAGTCCACGCTGCTTCCGTCGGCGATGCATACGCCTTTTTTCCCAAGAGTGCCTTTTGCTTTAATCTCGGAAGTGGTGGATATCTTATCTTTTTCGTCACTCATCAACTATCAACTATCTGGCTTTAACTCTTGGAGCAGTGAACTAATTAACGTTATCACTCAAACATATTAATCAGCCAAATTGCCTGTTGATTTTCACATTCAAAATGAACTAATTTTGTTTTTCAATATGAATCTTTACGTAAAAATCTATTTATTTGCTAGGAAGATTTCTCCCTGCCGGGGAGCATGACTGTGAAAAGTAACTTTAACTCAACTTATGAAGCGTCTTATCTGCATGATCTGAGCATGGTTGAAAGCAACCATTCGGTGTTATACACAGCTATTGCAGACAGAGCAAGGTTGCCTTGGGTGAAATCTCTCTTGCTTAATCTCGCAAATAACCACCATAAGCACTTTGAGATGCTGAAAGGCGCCTGCGAAAGCCTCGCAGAAACTACGGCTAAGCCTCAAGAGAATAAAAAAGAATTTGCTGGGGTGTTTGGTTTGGCTTTCGACATTTACAAGGAGATAATTATGAAAGAAGAAATACCTGAAGCTGAGTTGCCTGCTTTAGCCGAGAAGCTTTCCATTTTGGAATGTGCCTTAAGAGAAAAATATCTTTCGTTGCAGTCGAAGCAAGCCACCTCGGATAATCTGAGAAGCATGTTCAAAAAGACGATCATTAACGGAGAAGACCACCTAAAACTCTTAGAAACCATAAAAACACGAATTGCACAGAAAGAATCTGGAGAAATACTTGACACTGTTGTAATTGGCTGCTTGCCAACTTCGCTTTCTAACACTCTTCCACAAGGCTCTTAGGCGACAAAAATGTTCACAGAAGCATCCGAAAGAAGAATGGCTTAAAGATGAAAATCGGGTTTGAATCTAGCGAAGTCATCCTTACAGTAGATGCCGTCTTCATGAATTATACCTGAAACATACTTCAAAGGCGTAGCGTCAAAAGCAGGATTAAACACTTTAACGCCTTTCGGCGCGATTTGCTTGTTGCCTATGTGCGTGACTTCAGCGGGGTTGCGTTCTTCAATGGTGACATCTGCCGCTTTGCGAGTTAAGTCAAACGTAGATTTTGGCGCTGCCACGTAGAAGGGCACATTGTGTTCTTTAGCTAAAATAGCCACGCCGTAGGTGCCTATCTTGTTGAAGACAGCGTCTTGCACGATGCGGTCTGCCCCGACAATGACGAGGTTGACAAGGCCTTTGCTCATGATATGCGCAGCCATATTGTCCGTGATCAAAGTGACTGGGATGCCGTCACGCATCAACTCATACGCTGTGAGCCTTGAGCCCTGTAGCAGAGGGCGGGTTTCGTCTGCGATGACTTTGATTTTCTTGCCCTGCCCCCAAGCTGCGCGAACTACTCCGAGTGCAGTGCCGTATTCAACGGTTGCCAGTTCGCCTGCGTTGCAGTGCGTGAGGATGGTGTCGCCGTCTTTAATGAGCACAGCGCCGTTCTTGCCGATGGCATGATTCTGTGCTACGTCTTCGTCAGCGATTTTCTGCGCTTCATCAACCGCCAACCTCTTCAAGCCCAGCAATTCACCCCTGTACTCTCGCATTTTGTTGAGAACGCGGTCTGCCGCCCAGAATAAGTTCACCGCCGTAGGCCTAGTACGCTTTATGATGTCTGCGGCGTCTTCCATCTCCGCCAGCAACTCGCTGTTACATGTTGCTTTAGAATGGTAAGCTGCTATGGCTATGCCGAAGGCTGCGGCTGCACCTAGGAGTGGTGCGCCTCGGATGCGCAGGTTTTTTATGGCTTCTGCCATCTGTTCTACTGTCTTGATTTCCAAGGTGACTTCTTCTAAGGGGAGCTTGGTTTGGTCAGGTGTTAGAACGGTTCCGTTTTGCCATTTAATCATGCGCATTTTAGGGAAGCCTCATGTTGCATTATGTAAACTTTACAGTGGGTTGGTTCTGTTTAAGATTTCGCTAAAAATGTGGAAAAGAGACATGCGAGTTAAATTTTTCACCTAGCGGTTTTCCGAGTCGTACGGCGATTTCAGGTACGTTACAACCTCAACGGGTGCGTCTCCGCTGATCTTCAACCGCTTCTTCCAATCGTCGCCAACGGCAATGAGCGAGAAGATACCTGAAACTTCCGCTTTCGCCTTCTTGACAAGGTTAACGAGTGCTTCCTGCGTTTCTCCGCTTTTAATCATGTCGTCTACTATGAGGACGCTGTCGCGTTTCTTGATGATTTCCTTCGGAATGTAAAGAGTCACCGTCACGCCTGAATCCTTGCCTAAAATAAACGTCTCATCCAGAAACGCTTTGACGCCGACTTCTTTGTTCCGCTTCGCCACGATGAGGTTAACTCCCAGAGAGTTAGCCACCATGGTAGCCAATGGTATGCCGTCAACCGCCGCGGTCAGAACCTTTGTTACGCGTTTTCCAGCGAAATTCGCTAACGCATGGTTTGCCGCTTGCTGCAGAATGTTGTAGTCGCCCACGATTTCGGTGTTGTCGAAGTAGCCTGTTTCATCAAACTTTATCCTGCTCCGCAGCTCCGTCTCTAAGCCCACGAGTTTGGTTAGGACTCGCCAGAGTTGCTTGGCGCGTGTGGTGTTGGGCAAAACGTGTCCTTTGGCATATCTGCTGAGGACAGTTACGGGTAAGCCTGTTTTGGAGGCTAACTCGCGATATGTAATGTTGCGTTTGTACTTTGCAGTTCTTAAAAGCTCGATGGTCATTAATCGAAGTTTCAAATCTTCTGCGTGCGTGCTCATTTATTTTCCCTCTTATACACCGAAGGGTCAAATACTAAAACATTATCTCTGTATGGTTGCTGTCAATTTATAATTTTCCGTTCAAAATCGAACACTGAAATCCGTTTTGAGAGAACTCCTTCTTCGAAGCTGAGAGAAGAAAAAAGGTGAGAGAATTTGTTGTGGCTTATGCCAGTTTGGTGCCGCATTCGCCGCAGAAGGCAGTACCTGCAGGGTTTTTTGCTCCGCATTTGGGGCATACTTTCAATCCGAGAGGTGCCCCACAGTTGTTGCAGAATTTGCCCGATCCAGCTGGTTTGCCGCATACAGGACATATAGTCTGCCTTTGGGTAACTTCGCCTGTAAAGACTTGCGTAGTTCCAGCTTTTTGCTTGATGTCGGTGACCATTTTTTCCGCTCGGGCGGCTGCGACTTCGGTGCTTTCTCTTGGGGCGTCGTTGGTGCATAAGCCTTCTTGCTCATTCCAGTCGTTTTCGCAAACGTACTTGTGGCATCTTGGGCATCGCTGGAAGTGACCTTTAGCTTCGTTCTGCGCCAAATCAAACGCTTGTTCATGTTCCTTGTGCCATTCAGGTGTCATGCCTCGGAATCGTTCGCTTACGGCATCTGTGCCTCGCTCCATAGAGTAGCCTTCGTGGCGTCCTGCTAGTTCCGAGCCTATCGAGACTGCTTTGCCTAATCCCCTGAAGAGCCCCGCTTTCTTGTAGGTTTTTGATGTTATGAAGTTGGTTTTGTAGCCGTCGTTACAGATGTCGCACTTAAACACAAACTGGAATCCTGCTTCGGTACTGACGTCGTCGAAGTTACGAGTAAATGGTTGAAGTGGCATTTTCTCATTTCCCTCTTTGCCAATTTAATGGTTTACCACATTTTATGCATTTCTCTCCGATAGGCGGCTGCTCCGTGCCACATTTCGGACAGAACACAGTGAGACGTTGACCACAGTTCTGGCAGTAGTCCCCAAAGAACGTGGGTTTGCCGCAGACAAAGCAGTTTATTTGCAGAGGCAAACCGCAGTTGCTGCATCTCATCTGCCCGATTTCAGTGGGGTTGCGGCATTTCGGGCACCTTGTTGGTCCGACGGGGTTGACTTTGCCACAGAAGGGGCAAACATTATCGTCTGAGGAAACTAGTTTTCCGCAGTATTTGCATGGATGTTTGTATCCTGGCATTTTTATTCGACTCCTTTTTTCCACTTTGCTGAGTCATCTTTATTGTTAGCGTTGAAATCTAATAAACTATCGATGGCGCTCTTCCACTGGTCAAGAGATGAGTGGATGACTCTTCCGATGAACTGGCTGCGCAGAGTTTTCAGCGAAGGCAACTTTGCCACTGAATAGCGATACTGGACGTACTTTGGTCTGTCCAATTTATCCTCGGATAAGTATATGGGTTCGCGCCTGAAGTTGATATCCATCAAGCAGCGGTTGATATTCTTCATGAAGTCATCAAACTGCACAGCAACCTCTTCAGCGTTAGTTTTGACGAAGTCGCTTCGGCCGAGTATCTTGAAGAAGTACGTCGCTTTTCCACCAGCGTAAGTTTCAGTCTCACTGGTATCCTGTTCTTCGGCGTTTTCTTCGTTTTCAGTGTTTTCAGGCGGCGTTTCCGTCTTTTCTGTATTGCTCTTGTATATTGTAATAGCTTCGAGAGCAACCGCATTACTCAGTTTTCCTTCAGAATTCACCATGGGGATGAGCAGCCACACGTAGGAACCTGTTAAGTCGTCCATGAGTCCGCGTTTGACTCCGAGGTGCATTTGCTCTTTCAAGGCTTTGTTTTCCAGAAAACCATATTCTTTAGCCAAGCCTGCTTCTTCGATTTTCTTGACTAAGCGGTGCCATAGGTTAGGCGAAAGTTGTTCGATGTCTTTTCTTTTTGCGGCGCGTCCGTCCTTCATAAGAATCGCCAGCTTTTGCACCACCGCAGGGTTTGCTTCAGGGACCAGTTCTTTGATTGTTACCTGTGACCTAAGTATCATCTTGTTGAAAGCGTTTGATAGACCACTTGCCAGGGCATCAAATTTTTCTCCCAGCATAGAAAGCTCGAGTTTTTCTCCGAACTCATTGGTCAGCAAAAGCCTGTAGTCCATTTTGCTGGTTTGTGAGAGGTAGCAGTAGGGGAATCGAATCGGGTCACTTTTCTGCGGAAGAACCACGAGTGCCGTTTCGTACAGGCGGATTTCGCAGTTTCCCGTTTGGGTTGTCTGCCCTTTCGTATCAAGCCATTTGAATTGTGCTTCAAATCCTGCTTGAACAAGCGTTTCCTCCATCAGCATGTACTTGAGCAGGAGTTCGTTGCGGAACTTGAAGAGTTCGCGTAGAAAATCCTCGTACTGGTAGCCTAAGCCTGACAAGGTCAATTTTTCCTTGGATGCCAAGTACAAGTCGATTTTGTAGTCTCGTTCCGAGATGGTGACGATGTCTATGTAGGAAAATAACATAGGTTCGCCGAACGTAACCGTCAGGACATGTACTCCTCGTCAAGGGTGGCTTTGGCTTGGTCCTCAGACTTCACATTTGACTCCTCATCCCTCAACTTGTAGTTAACTTCTGCTTCCACGAAAATCACCCAACGATACTTAACTTATCTATACGCTCAAGATGCATATCAAAATTTTGATTAAGGGCTGCCCACAAACACAAAGCTGGCTTCTTGTTGATGATGTTTACTAGTCTTCGCAAATTACCATTAATAAATTAACATAAGTATAGGTATTTCAACATAGTCTACTGATGTAGTTTTAAATACTACACTT
>JBGOXQ010000016.1:0-14991 GCA_041479225.1 Bathyarchaeia archaeon | reverse complement strand
TGCTAAGAGCTGCAGCGGAATCACAAACGGAATCGGCGACAAAACCTCAGGAATGCCCTTCGGGACTTCTATGTAATCATCGCTTAACGCCTTGATTTCTTCGTCGCCTTCTTCTATGATTGTGATTATGGAAGCGCCGCGGGCTTTCATCTCCATGATGTTGCCTATTAGCGTTTTGTGTGTGGCACCGTCTCGTGCGCAGACAAACACTACGGGGAAGCCTGGTTCGATGAGGCTGATGGGCCCGTGCTTGCTCTCGCCCGCGGGGAAAGCGATAGCTGGGACATAAGCGATTTCCATAAGCTTCAGTCTGCCCTCGTAAGCCGTGGCGGTGTTGATTCCTCTGCCGAGGAAGAAAAAGATTTTTGCATCACGGTACTTCTTGGCAAGCTGCTTGATCTTCTCCTCCTGTGTCAAGATTATGGTTTCAACGGTTGTGGGCAACATTTCCAGTTTCTCGGCTAAGCAATCCATTTCGTCCTGCGAAACTTTGCCTCTTTTAGTTGATAGCTTAAGCGCCAACTGCGCCAAAACGGAAAGCTGCGAAGTAAAAGTCTTCGTTGCAGCCACCCCGATTTCGGGACCTGACTGTTGACCAATGTAGACGCGTGAGACCCGCGTCAACGTTGAGCCGATGGTGTTGGTTAAGCCTAGGATGGTGGCGGCGCGTTGCTGGCTGCAGGTGACGGCGCCGAGGGTGTCTGCGGTTTCGCCTGATTGGCTCACCGCGAGGATGGTGCTGTCGATGTTTACGGATTTGCCATGCTGCTCCACAAATTCTGAAGCATAAACAGGATACGAAGGCAAAAACGCAAGTTTCGAGAACATGTAAGACGCAGCTAAACACGCGTGGTAGGATGTGCCGCATGCAACCAGATAGACTTCGGTAGCGCGGTCTAGAAAAGTGGAAATCAAATCCAAATAGTCTTCTTGCATCCTCAACGTGTTCCGCAGAGTCGCGGGTTGTTCATGGATTTCTTTAATCATGAAGTGCGGGTAACCCTGTTTAACCGCCATCTCCGGGGTCCAGTCAATGATTCTGGGTTCCCTTGAGACGACGCTGGAGTCTTGGATGCGTTTGATTTCGTAACCTGCAGGCGTGAGGACGACAAGCTCTCCGTCGTTAATCAAAACTGCTTTGTTAGTCATAGGCAGGAAAGCTGTTAAGTCGGATGCGCAGTAAACCGCGTTTTTGCCCACGCCTATGACGAGGGGACTTTCGTTTCGGGCGCATATTATTTTGTCAGGTTCTTTAGTTGAAATTACGGCGAGTGCGTAGGAGCCTTCAAGTTTCTTGACGACTTCCAGAACGGCTTGGGTTAAGGTTAACGTGGGGTTTTTCTTGAAGGCTTCTTCTATGAGGTGTGGGATGACTTCGGTGTCGGTTTTGGACACGAAAGTGTGCCCGTGATTCTCCAACTCGGTTCTCAGTTCGGCGTAGTTTTCGATGATACCGTTGTGGACGGCAATTATTTTGCCTGTGCAGTCTACGTGCGGATGCGCATTGATCTTTAGAGGTGCGCCGTGCGTTGCCCAGCGGGTGTGTCCGATGCCTATGCTTCCAGGCATGTCGTCAAGGTTGAGGATTTTGTGGACTTCATCTATTTTTCCCTGGTCTTTTTTGATGTAGACTTCGCCGTTGCTTATGGTGGCTATGCCGACGGAGTCGTAGCCTCGGTACTCAAGTCTCTTCAAGGAAGCATGAATAACTGGTGCAACGTCTCCATTTGTGGCTATGCAGCCAAAAATTCCACACATGTTCTTTTACCTTCAGTCTCGCTGTCAGTTTTCTTATCATTCAAGACGGCGGTTTGTTATTAAGGATTTTTAGGATAAATGTAAACGCTTAAAAGAAAACTTGTAAGCGTTTTGTGGATTAGCATGGTGATTAATTTAAGTAATTGCAGTTGGGTCGGGGTACGCCTAAAAATATTTTTTTAATAGTGATGTGCCCAACTATAACAAAAATTTTTATAACAGTCTGCAGATGTATGCTTGGAGAATTGCCATGGATAAGAGACTGTTGCTCCGCGAAGATGGCAACACGCAGAAAGTCAAAGAAATCACCATGATGCTTGACGAGCAGGATTTGAAGATGATTCTTGGCAGGCTTAGCTGGAAAATCCTCAGCATGCTCTCTGAAGAGGCTATGTATCCTCTGGAAATCGCACGGAAACTGGGTATTCACGAGCAAAAAGTCTACTATCATATACGGAAGCTTGAGAAATCAGGCGCCATAAGAGTTGAGCGCGAAGAAAAAAAGAAGGGCGCCACAGCAAAGTACTATCGTACTGTGGCGAAGGCTTTCGGCATCGAATTCCCAGACGGTTACCGCACAATGCAGCGTCCTTCGCTGGTGGGCACCAGCGAGCAGGTTCAGAGTTTCTTCAAAGAATTCATAAACGCCGACGGCGCTTTCGAAGGAAAAATTGTTGTCGGCAGCCCCACCCCCCATGGTCCCTTCAAAACCAGCGCCCGCGATGGGCATTATGCGGCGCACTTGGCGTTCTTTTTAGGGCAGTTTGCTAAGATGCCTGAGGAATTCGCAATAAAACTTGACGTAGACGTCAAAGCCGAAAAAGAAGAGAAAAACAACCTCATCCTCGTGGGCGGACCTGGAACGAACCTTCTTACGCAGGAAGTGAACAGCCATTTGCCGATTCAGTTCAGCATGCAATCTTCTCCCCAAGGCTTCTTGCTAGGCGGTTTGGTTAGCAAAAAAACAAACGCCGTTTACACCGCGGACGTGGCTGGGCTTGTAGCGAAGATTCCGAATCCATGGAACCCTACTAAGTGCATCATAGTGTTGGCGGGCAACAAAGCCGTAGGTACCAAAGCTTGCGTGTTGGCGGTGACGAATTTTTGGAAGAAAACCCTCAAGGGATACCGCAGCGGCGAAGCGTTTGCCGCGGTGATTCAGGGTTACGACTTGGATGGAGATGGCAAAGTGGATTCCATAGAGGTCCCAGAGTAAAATTGCACGAAAACACGGTAACGGAAATAACCTTTGGCTATGGACATGAGAACATCCTAGCGACACATCACGCGACTCTGGAGTTCACCAAGGACAAGCATGTGTCCAAAACTGGAGACTGCATACTCGTAGTATCAGTCGACAAGGGCTTAGCTGACTTAAGCGCTGAATTCAAGGACGCCCTGCGCAAACCCCACGCGAAACTGACGATTCAGATTGAGGCGGGCGGAATCTCCGAGGTGGTTCAGGCGCGGGGAGGTCCACATTTGACGCTGACGCATCCCATGGAGATGGTTGTTCGGAAAAGTGATTACGCGTCTGAACGCACCTTAGCTGTTCACGCTGATAAAGCCGCACGAGACCTGTCGAGAGCGCTTGTGGAGAAGCTGAAGAATCCGAAGCAGAAAGCCAAAATCACACTCACAGTGTACATTTAAGCTATTTTTGCATCTATTACGGCTTGCCACTCGTACGGTGCCGTGGCGCGCACAGTCTTCACGTGTGTAAACTCTTCCACTTTCATGCCTTCCTTCTCCACTGCCGCGGCAAAGCGCTTTTGCAGTTCTTCCATGGTGTCGGGTAGCCGAACAAAACCGTAAAAGTGAACCGTGCCGCCACAGGGCTTAACTGCCTTGCACGCCACATCTATGAAGGCGTTGGCTGTTTCGGGCAAATTCATAATCACTCTATCCGCCATACCAGCAAGTTTTTCGCGGACGACTTCTCTTGCGTCGCCCACGATTGGGTGGACTCGGTTTTCGACGCGGTTTAGCCTGATGTTACGTTTGAGCAGTTCGACGGCGTCGGCGTTTATGTCTACCGCGTAAACTGTGGCGTCAGGGTGGTTTTTGGCGATGAGCATTGCAAACGGGCCGACTCCTGCAAACAGGTCAACAACGGTTTCGCCACTTTGGACGAGCGCGGCGACTCTTTGATGTTCCGTGGAGAGCCGAGGGCTAAAATACGCTTTAGCCACGTCCACGTAGTAGCTGCAACCATACTCTTTGTGCGAAGTAGTCGTCTTGGGCTCTCCAGCGATGACTTCGAAGTCACGGAGGCGATAGACGCCGCTTACTGCGCCCGCCTTTGCTAGCACCGTGCGCACGTTCTTGTGTGTTGCAAGAATGGCTTCGCCAACCGCTTTTTTGAATGTTTCGAGTTCGGGTGGGATTTCAATTATCGCGATGTTCCCTACAACGTCCAAGGCGCGGGGCAAACTGGCAAGCAAATGAGGAGCCAAATGGTCAGCGAGTACTTCGGTGAAGGCTTTTTCCTGCCGTCTCTTTTCAGAAAACACAAACATGGCTAACTGAATTTCAGGCACCTGAGCTTGGAGAAACGAAAACTCGTCTTCTTTTGGCTGGCGAGTGAGGGGTATGCAGATTGAATCTGCGCCTTTGTGGATTTCCAAGCTTTTGTCGGCTAATTCCAGCTTGTTGGCTAAAGCTAAGGTTTTTTGGGCATATTTCTTCGCAACTTTTAGGCACGTTGTTTCTTTGGTCATGATTAGCCAACTTTCTCTATTCTGTAGAGGGCGCCGACTTTTGTGGTTTGGAATTTTGTGTTGAGCATTTTTTCGGCGAGCCATATGTTTGCTTCCAAGTGCTCGGTAAAATCCCTCGTGAGGTAAGCCGAGTTGCCTTCAGCGAGAGCCATGTAGGGAACCAGCATATCCGCCAAGTACACATCGACTGGTGGCTTGGCAGAAAGTTCCATGTAGAGTTTTTCTGCGGCTTCTTCGCCGACGCGTTCGCTGGTTTTCTTAAGCTCTCCGATAGCGTCTGCTCCCACGATTGCGCCTGTGTCGGTTTCAGCCCACAATGCTATGCTGCTGCCCTTCTGCAACGGATTTGAAGTGTCATTTACTACGAGTAAATCCGAGGCGATGCCTTTCGCCGCAAGGTATTGTTTTGCTGTGCTGGCTTGGCGTTCCGCGACTCTTCTGTCCGCAAGAAAGGTGCAAACTGAAACGCCCCGAACGCTCTGCAACACGCCGAAGCTCTCTAGGCGGATAGGCTTGAGTGAGCGCGTAGGCTTCACCATCAGCGTTACTTCACCCATTCCCTTTGGGTAGTAACCGTACTTCTGCACGGTAATTTTTGCGTCTGCGCCCATCCGTTTCAGCGCCGCCAAAAACACATTCCGCAAATAGTTAATCGTAGGCGCATGCGTAGTGTCGGTTCCGCCCTTCGTCACGTGCAGCCAAACGTTGTCTTTGGCGAACAGGCACATGGGCATCACCGTCAATATCAGCATGGGGATGCTTCCCGCCGTGCCGATTTCCGCCTCAAACTGCCCGCCCACTATTTCGTGCGGGGTGAACCAGAGTTCTCTGCTGCCCAGCGTTGCGCCTTTCACTTCAGCGTTGCATAGTTTTGCCGCCGTCAGAACCGCCTCTAGATGCTGAGGCTTCAAGCCTGGCTGGGGTCGGCTTTGCCTGATGTTGGTGATATGAAGGGGTTCGCCTCGGATGGCAGCTAAGGCTACCGAAAGCCGCAGGATAGTGCCGCTTCCGCTCTTTTGGCTTCCGTCAATCTCAAACAAACAAGCAAACCTCAGCGATGACAAGTTTCAAATATCATTCTACGGCAGAATGGTAAGATTGATAAGGGAAAAACATTTCGATGTTATCGAAAACACTTAGGGGGACTTAGCGAAGTCGCTCCAAAAGATTTGCGCAAATTTCATAATTTCTTCAAGAATCCAAGACGTTAGAGTAACAAGCACTATCAAATGAGATTTTGCCTTGTCTTCGGTCATTGTTGACCTTGTTGTTATATAAATATGGTCGCACTTTTCGTCTAATGGTTGAATGCTTGCATACAGGCTTTGAGGGTTCGGATGGACAAAATCACACAGCAGATTATAATCATGAAGAACTCCTTTGTGTACTTTATCAACTTTCTCAACCATCGTTAGAATGTTTGGAATTTTTAGGTCTTTCTGTGGATGATTCCGTTCACCTATTACAGCCGCTTTAATGTAGTCAGGGTTCAAAACACAATAATGAACAAATGCCAAGGTCTCGCATTGAGAGCGGATACAGTCACTTAAAACGTGAGGATTTCTATTTCCCAAAGCCCAAAGCGCCCCTCTATACACATTCAAAGAGCGAACTAATGCGCCGTTTACTGCGAGAGTTGAAGCGTAAATGTCTCCGCCGTGGGCAACAAGTTTACCAATCATTAGGTAATGAGCCCTTAGCTGGTCTAATATCATGTCTTCATAAACCGACAGTTTGGGGAATTCTTCTTTTACGGGTTTGAACAATTCCATGTCGAATCTAGCTGGTTTTTCTAGGTCTTCGGGCGAGAACACAATAAACAACTTCCGTTTATCTCCAAACGTTGCTATCTAGACAGCTTCGGCTATTAGAGTCTTAAGTCTAAACTACGCGAACTTTTCCTTTATTCCGAGACTATAAAGCCTACGACGACTGTGACGACTTTACTTTCGCCAATTCATAAATGTTCCAATTTATCAGCGCAGAAAAGATAGTTTCAAATAATTAATAAGCGCCTTAAGTACTTTAAAGAGTTCAAAGGGGAACGTACAGATGAGTGCTGACAAAGAAAAACTGGGCCATCTCATAGAGCGAATCGACGAGATTTTGCTGGTTTTGAACCAGATTTCAGAAGACCTCCGAACCGTTTCTGCTTCGATAAGGTCGTTGGCGGTTGGGCAAATCACAGGCTCACAGACGCCTCCCGCCTCCGCATCCGCGCCCGCGCCTGCTGCTGCTCGCCAAATCTCAGACAAGTCCAAGACGTTGGAAGACATCCGCATGATGTTCCCCGAAGACCTGGATAACCTGCTAAGCTTCGAAGAGAAACCCGACTACATCATGATCAAACCACGCCAGTTCTTGGGTTCAGAGAACTTTGCAAAAATCGCTTCCACCGTACGCGGCATAGGCGGCGAATACATCAGCGCAGGCAGAGACAGTCACTTCAGAGTCTACAAGAAAAAGTAGCAGATCAAAGCTCCGCTTCAATTACTTTCCAAGTTCAAATGTAGCCTTCAAAAGTTTTGGGTCTCATTTGATTGCAGAAAAAGAAAGGGGAACCCACACGATTTTAGCTAGACCTTATGTGTGGAAGTTTTCCGCGTTTTTTGAAGATTATGAAGCCTGTTAAGCACGCGCCTATTGCTCCGAGGCTGCCAAAGAGGTATTCCGGAACTACAAAGAGTCCGGCAGTCGTAACTACGTTGTTGTCAGCAATGGGGTCAACGCCGGAATTGTAAATGCCATTGTTGTCAATATCGATTACAATATCGTATTTCCCAGGTAGCGGCGAAGCCCACAATAATGTTGGACTAATATGACCGTTATCGTCAATAGAGACGCTTACGCCTGTTGTTCCAGATACTGGCGTTGGAATTGGTTGTCCGTTGAGAGCCTCCCAGTTATCAACATCTGGTACTATAAAAGCCAAACACTGTCGAACTGGAAGCCACCCCGCGCTTGTAACATAAATTGATTCTCCCGAATTGAATACGTTTTGGAATGCCCCTGTGACGTCGCAACTTTGTGCTCTCCCAAAATTCGCATTGACAACTTTATCCTGGGTCATTGTAATGGTCAATGGATCTCCACCATATAGACTGCCACTAGGCGTGTCGCCAGTCCAACCGTAGAAGTTCCATCCATCATCGCGAGTTTCGTATAGGTCAACAGTCGTGCCGTAGGAATAATGCAGTTGAGTTGGAATAATGTTCACAGAGCCATGACCTACAATGTTAACAGTCAGCGTATATTCATCAATTGCTAGTACTTCATTAGCGCTCATTGAGACTATTGCTGCTGCTAAGCCCACAATAACTAGCATCGTTACCAAACTTGAGCTTTTCATTTTATTTTTTTCTCCTTTCTTTATGCAGACTTATTTGTGTTGTTCAAAGTCAGCTCAGATATATGTAACTACTGATGCTCATTTAAAATAGTATAGAAAACCCACCTCCACTTTCTAGAATAATTGCATAAGCAGAAAACAATTTTTAACAACAAGAGTAGATGCGACAAGAAGCAAAACGAACTGAACTGAACCATTAAACGAGACCCATACGTTACCTTCAAAACTTAAGCGCAGTGAACTTGCCGCATCATATTAAGGGAGTGTGCCCAAGCAAAACACGAGCAGCATGCAACTATCTTCAGTGCCTAATTTCGAATTCTCCAAATTCGCCACTGAAATCCTCGTATTTCACCCCAAGGTTCGTAACCACGGCTTCCCGTGGTCCATGCTTGCAGAAATCCACCATTGTCTTAACCGCGTCCTCTTCGCCTTCAAAAACCGCTTCCACTCTGCCGTCTTCAAGGTTGCTAACCCAACCTTTCACGTCTAAGCTGTCAGCTTTGCGTTTCGTTAGTGACCTGAAGAAGACACCTTGGACCAGACCGCTTACCGTCACGTGTGCTCTTGCTTTGATTGTTTCACCTTCAGCAGACAGCTGCAAGAAAATATGCTATTAAGCGTTTAATTAATGTCGTGAAAAAGAAAAAGGAGGATTACATCCATCCTTCGTGTTTGATTTTTTCTCCCACGGTGTACAAGAAAATACTTGCCGAAGGCGAACCCAACCACTTGAATCGTGTGCTTAACTCTTTAATGACTTTAGCGTAGTTGCCTGATTTGTCTAAGCCGTCGAGGTATGCTTGGAAAGAGCCGCACTGACGCTTTATATCGTTGAATTCCTTGGCGTTTTGAATGATCGCTTCCACCTTGCCTCTGTTGCGTACTATACCTTCATCCTGTAGTAGACGTTCCACCTCAGCTTGTGTGAAGCAGGCAACTTTGTCAACGGAAAAATTCGCGAACGCTTTCTTGGTTGTGGGCCATTTCTTGTCTATGACGCTCCAGTTTAAGCCTGCTTGGAAAATGATTCTGCACATGTTCTCAAAATATACATCATCGTTGGCTGGGCGCGTTTTTCTGTACCACCATTCGGGAGGCTGCCAAGTTAGAGTTTCCATAAAAATCAGCCTAAGAGCATTACTTCCATTCCCAGACAACGACGTCGAATTCGTTCCACTGAGCATCTCCTTCTTGGGTCGTCAAAGCCACGGTCATGTTCATCCAGCCCAGCTTCTGCGACATAGTCATGAAACTCCAGATGGCTACGCCTTTGCCTTTGCCCATGTCGGGTTTGCCGTATCCAGTGCCTTTAACGACCGCCATGTCGCCCATCATAGTAGTGAATAAGCCTGTGCCCATTGTGCCTCCTCCGCCTGTGGGGCTGATAACGGTTGTTCCTGTGAACATAACTTGTCCGTCAACGCCTTTTGCCTTGCCCATGCCTTTGAGCTGAGCCATCCAAGTGTACTCCATAGTTACGCCTTCTGCGTTGGCGCCTTTAATTGCCATGCCCATTGTTTTGGCTTTTCCTTCCCAAAGTTTTTCGCCAATTGCCATGTGTTTTTCACCTCAAAAGGGATGCCGCAGCTATGGATTTAAGGCGATGTGACTGTCAGAGTGAAGCAACAACCTCGCTTAGCTTCACTTTAGCAGACCTCTCCCACCTGTACGTGCAGGTCGTTCATGCACGCGCCTTAAAAGCATTCTGAAATAGTCAAACTATTTGGTGGAGATTTGTGTTTAAAACTGACAGCGGAAAACTAATGGTGTACGCATCCAACGCGTCTTCTCACAGTCACAGACTTCAATCTGTAAGATCTGCCGCTGAAAAAATGGCTAAACGACTGAATTTAGACTTCGAAATGGTCAACCAAACCAAGAGTTGCACGCCGATTTACGTTTACTACGAGCAAGGCGAAGAAGACCCTATACCACTTTATTGTGATGAGGGAAAAAATGGCGACCTGGCGGAAATTCAGGGGCGCCTAAGAAACATGATGTTCGTGCTGTCCTTTCATCCTAAACACGCGGCACTTAAGCAGGCGCGGAAAATGCTCATGGCACTTTCGTAAACTGGATTCCTTGATTTCCCAGTGACACATCGTACACTTGGTTCACGTCAAAGTTTATTCCTAGACTGTCGTATTCTTGCTCAGTCAGGAACAGGATTATCTTTGGAATGGCGAGTTGCTGCCGCGGGGATAACATGGGCATCTGCTGCTGCATAGCTTGCATCACATCTTGAATCATTTTTGCTTCGTCCGTTTGGGGTCTCATAACGTAGTTGTTGATTTCTCTTTCTTCAAAGAGTTCTATTCGTTTGCCAAGGTTCCCGTCAACGTCTCGGATCGATTCGATTTTGTTAACTCTAACTCGGAACATGCATTTTCACGCTCGCCTATAGCTATTTCAACGCTTGAATTTAACTCTACTTCAAACCCGTCAACTGCTCAGCAACTTGCGCTGTGACGTATTTGCCTCTGAACCACCTCAGAGAGCCCAGGATGCTCGTAGTAATCTCTTTGGGAACTGGGTTCTCCAACTCCACCAGGTTCTTGAAGCGAACAAACGTCATTCTCTGTCTCCCCAAAGCGAAAACGCGGTACTCCTCAAAGTCGCCAAAGCACGTTTCTTCGCCGTATTTTTTCCAGAGTTCCTCATAGTCCCCAGTCTGCCGTTCGATGAAGTCTGCTGTGCCGCGAATCTGCATAGCGGGTTTCTTAACGTAGAAAAGCAGTTTCTGCGCGGCTAATGGCGCAACTAGATTTTTCCTCACAAACGCATGTGTCTCCTTGCCCGCTTCGATGCGTTCGCACAACTTATTCCAGTACTTCTCATCCGCTACAAGTATGAAGGCGTAATGCTGGTTTTCCATTTCCCGCTTCTCCTGTATGTTTGCTATATGTTGGGGTTTGGAGATAACAGTTTCGGCTCGCACCTTAGGCGCGGTGTGAAATCTTATATTTGCCACATGTATATAATCATAACATATCAGAGGAAAACACATGAAACTTGTAACCGTTTTGTTGCCAGAAGCGTATCTTGAAGGTTTAGATGAACTTGTTAGAGCAAACATGTACCCGAGCAGGAGCAGCGTTATACGCTCAGCCGTCCGAGACCTGCTCAAAAAAGAGCTTTGGGAAAACAAACGCGGAAGATAGCCGCTCCCGATTTCACTTTTTCAATTTTGCCGATGCCTGAAGCTTCTCCGCCGCGCATGCAGGGTCATCTGCCGTGGTTATTTCGCGTCCTACGATTAGGTAACGCGCACCCGCCTTCATCGCTGTTTCCGCCCCGCCGCCCTGTGCCCCCACGCCTGGCGAGTAAATAGGCACCGCGTCGCCAAGGACTGCGTGGATTTCGCGAATTTTCTCAGGCACCGTAGCGCCAACCACCGCGCCATCCGCATTCCACTGCAACGCTTTCTGTGCAAACATGAGGTATTGTTTGGTTTCTTTTCCTGTTTCAGGGTCGAGGATGGTTTGTCCGTAGCCTTCTGCGGCGCCTTTGTGGCTCATGTACGTGAGCAGTATGACGCCGCGCTGATGTTTGGCTGCGGTGTCGAATATGGGTTTTAAGCCTTCGTCCCACCCGATGAATGGGTTCGCGATTAATGCGTCGAAGCCCGCTTCAAAATAGTATTCAGCGATGACTTGGTTGGTGGCACCTATATCGTTAACTTTGCCATCCATAATCGCCAAAAGCCCTGCTTCATGTGCCTTCTTAACTAGCGCCTGCACGCCGTTAAACGTGCCCAAAGGCAATGTGAGGTGATGGTTGATTTTCACGGCGCACACGTATGGACTCACCATATCCAGAACGGTCAGTGCTTTAGCCAAGAGGTTTTTGCGCTCCGGTGGGTTCTGATACGGGAAGTCGAGGGCGAGGATTATGCTGGACTGTTTCTGTTTGGAGGTTTCTTCCATTTTCTGCTTGAACGACACTACTTGCACCGCTTCACTATTCGGTGGCTAAGGCATTAACTTTTACTGTTCATAGATGTGGAAAATTGGTTTATTAACCTAAACTTTCTTGTTTTTTGTTGATTTAGCATGAGTGCAGTGTTGCTTGGGGAGGTTGCGGCTTTGGGGGCGGCGGTCTGTTGGGCTGTGGCGCCTATTCTTTACAGGCAGGCTTTGTTCAAAACGAATCCTCTTTCGGCAAACATCGTGCGCTGCGCAAGCAACGCGGCTGTTATGGTAGTTTTTCTTTTTATGTTCGGTTGGGCAGGTGTTTTGGCGCGTTTGCCCCCAATTGTAATCGTAGTAACGGTCGTCAGCGGCTTAGTTGGCTTGGGTTTAGGTGACACTTTGTACTTGTATGCTTTGCGTTCGGTGGGGGTTTCTCGGGCTGTGCCGTTAGCAGCGACTTATCCGCTGTTCAGTCTGGTTTGGGCGACGGCTCTGCTGGGGCAGCCTTTGGCGGCGACGGCTGTGGTAGGTGCCGTGGTGATTTTGGTGGGGATTTGGCTGTTGAGCCGTGAACGCGGCGATAGCACCATCCACTTCACGGGCAAGCTGGTGTTGACTGGTGTTGTGGTTAGTTTGTTGACGGCGGTTGTGTGGTCGGTGAGCATCACGTTGATGGATGTGGCTGTGACTATGCCTGGCGTGGACAGTTTGGCGGCGAATTACGCGGTGCTTACTACGAGGATTGGGGCTATGGCTGTGTTTCTGCTCATGCTTGTGCCCCTGATTGACAAGAAACGCAGTTTCCTGAAGATGAAGCGCAAAACCGTGATTCAACTGTGCATCGGCGGGTTAGTGGCGAATGCTGTTGGGTGGCTGTTAATGAACTACAGTTTCTTGAACATTTTGGAGGCGCAGGCTGTGCCGATTAGTTCGACGACGCCGTTGTTTTCTGCGTTTGCGGGCTTCGCGCTGTTTCGCGAAAAGTTTTCGTTGAACACCTTGTTAGGTGCCGTGGTTGTCGTGGTTGGGGTAGTGCTTATTTTCATCGCCTAAGCTTTGCGAAGCGTTACAGTTTTATAGCTCATATGCAGACTGTGGATGAACGAGGGCATATCGGTGTCTGTGTCTCCTAGCATCCGAGAAGTTTTGGCACGTAGAATCGCAGGCGAAATTATTCTTTCAGGCAAGCCAGGCGCCACTATGCGCAAGTGGCGAGAGCTCTTTGCGGTTTCGCAGATTACCCTCAGCGAACGCATGCTTCTATCCGCCTCAGTGATAAGCGACTACGAGAGTGGACGCCGCAAAAGCCCAGGAGCCAAATTCATCCGCCGCTTCGTGCTATCGCTGCTGCTGATTGATGAAGAGAAAGATTCGCGTTTCATCCGCGAATTCGCCAAACTCACCAGCTCCCCTAGCATGGCAATCGTAGACCTTAGAGAATTTCCGATTCCCGTCCGCGTGGAGTACCTGTGCAAAGCCATCAGTGGCGAAGTCGTTTCTGGCGCCGAGAAAATCGTGCGCGAAGTCAACGGCTACACCGTCGTGGATGCCCGCAAAGCAGTCGAAGTGCTTTCTGGCTTAGAGTATGCGCAGTTGTTTGGCGCGACGACGGAGCGGGCTTTGGTTTTCACGAACGTGGAAAACCCAGCGTTAGCCATGATGATGGTACGCGTCAGCCACCTTAAACCCCGCGTAGTCGTGTTCCACCGCGTGCGCCCCGACGAAGATGCAGTGAAACTGGCAGAATACGAGCAGATACCGCTCATTTACAGCCCGTCGCCAAGCCTCGAGCTGTTGGTGAAGTCACTGCGGAAACTGTACCGCATAGCCCTGAGGATAAAACTGGGAAGAAGAGTAAAACCCCCACCAAAAATAAGCGCATAAACAAAATACTTACTGGAAACGGAAATGGGCAATTCAACAAAAACTCGCATGTTGAGAGAAAAAATCCAAGCTGACATCAAACATTCAAAACAAACTACGCTGGACAATCCCCCTGAAACATCCAATACCGAACTGCCCAAAGTAGCTTCGACCGAGCAAAAAAAGTTGATAGAAATTACCGCGATAAGCACGTGTACGCGAGAAGATGAGTTAGCTCTCAAAGTAGGGTTTAAACTGTTGCCTTCAAGAACCGTTTTTTCCAGGGTAACTTCAGATTTGTATTTTGATGACCAGAAAATTGATTCTCTACGGCTTCGCATTCTTCAGGGACCACTTGCAACAGACTATTCAGAGTTTTCGTCTGTGCTGGACATGATTGGAATAGGCAAAGGGCAGCACCGGCTAAGAGTTGAAATGTATGAGCTTTGGTCTTCGGGTGAAAAACTCACTTGCGCAACTAAAGAAGTAACTATAGAATATATTCCGTTGAAAAGAGAAGACAGGCTGATAAATGTTCCAATCGTGAAAAGCGTGGCAGGCGCTGATTTGGCTATAGTTTCAGATGCTGAAAGAGACATCTACCGCGAAATAGATGAAGGGATGAAAAAAGAAGCAGTTAGCAAACGAGACAAATGGTAGCTTCATATGGGCAGTTCAGCTTTTCTGAATTTTGCGTTTTACTCTTATTCTTTGCTTATGGCTCAAGGTTTTGTCTTTTCGCGGGCTTTAAAGACTGCACATCCCATGCATTGTTTTATTTCGCATATATCTTCTGTAAACGGGCAACTGCGAAATATTCTTGGAAGATAATTGTTCAATGCTTGGTTCTCGACTGATTCAAAATCTAGCTTGGCATTGATTAGAAGTTTTCGGATTTCTTCGGTAGTTTTTTGAATCATCTTACTTCAACTCTCGACCTATTCTTGATATGCCACTTCTTCCTTTTTCCTCAAAAATAGTATTGGAGCCTTCCATTTCTCCCATACTACTTCACGCCTCAAAAAGGCAAGCCAAAAAGAGCATATAAGCTATATTTCGAAAAAATTAACATATCAAAATGTTCAAGTAACTTATCCTCACATCCATTGAAAAAACAGAAATCTTCGCCAAACAACTTGGAAAACCATGAAAGAGAGCTCGATGTTGTCCTTGAAACTATTTTATGTCAAAGTTGCATTCTCCAGCACATTCGCGTAAGGATGGTTACTCTTCACTTTCAAAACCACGTATTCGTCGTTCGAGTAAACAATCTCCAGCCAATTCGACCGCAAAAGACTCTGGTCAAACCGCTCCGCATTATAAACAATGAAGCAAACGTATTGGTCTCGCATTATGGAAGCGAAGTTTCGGCATTGAACATCAAACG
>JBGOXQ010000015.1:0-15110 GCA_041479225.1 Bathyarchaeia archaeon | reverse complement strand
CCTCGTACTGCCCCTCACGGGTCTGCGACGGGCTGTCGCCCGAGAAAAGCAAAATATCATTCGCCCCCGCGGTCTTCACGTAGTAGAACGCGCCGCGGAGCAGCCTGACATTGCCTTTCTTGTTCACCAGCACGAAGTACGGGAAATGCGGCGAATATAAGTAGGCGAACTTCTGAGCCTTCAACTGCTTAATCAAATATCGGATGGCAATTTTCCCAACCAAACCCAACCCAGGCAACCCCTCAATCAAAACGGGATTGTTCGCCTGGATCGGCGCAAACTCTTTCACGTAAGTTGTTTTCACTTTGCAGTTTGCTCCTTCTCTGGCGCCCGCCGATACTTCAAGTATTTGTCGTCAGGCGAAAACTTCGCAGGGTGTGCCGTGTGGACTTTTCCGCCGCAGCGTGGGCACACGTCGATCTGCAGCGTGTAGCTGCCGCATTTTGTGCATCTTCGCAGAAGCCAGACCACGGCTACTTCTCCCTCTTAAAAGAGCCGCCGGTTTCGGACCACTGGGGCTTCCGCTCAGCCATAACAAGCCTTCTACTCTAAAACAGCTTGCACGTCGCCTTTGATTTTGGCTTTTCCGCCTGTCGGCTCTGCCAGCTCGTTGCTGCAGACGTTGCAGGTGACCTTGTTGACGGCGTTGCTGAACACGAGCTGCTCGTTGCCGCATTTTGGACATTTCACGCGCAGGAACGTGCTGCTTGGTTTCGGGATAAGCTTATTCCATTCACTCATACATTTTCTTCCTCCTTAAAGTTATTAGACTATTGCCAGTTTTCTTAAGCGTATGCCATCCTTGTGCCTCATGAACCCGCAGGTTTTGCACTTCAAACGCAGAGTCTGCTTCTTCGTGGTCTTGGCGAACTCCTTCTGCAACGGGTATTTTTGTCCACCGTAGCCTTCTTTTTCACGTTTGTGGTGGCGTTCACCTTTCGCCATGGCTCTGCGTTTTCCCGCCTTGTACAGGGAGACTGCGTGAGATCGATGAACTTTACATTTTGGACAGTACGTGGTGACTTCTTTGGGAACGTTCAAGTTTTTCACTACCAGCGCCATTAAGAAAACATGCCTTCCTCTTATACTTTTTTCGCCTACATAGCCAAAACAGGGTTCCTGCAGACAGAAGCAATTGCTTACAGGCACAGATTTAAGCCAAAACCCACACTGTTACGTGCAGAGTTTCTGAGGAGGATAATGTTTGACCCAGCCGAATGAACCGCCAGACCAAGAAACACTTGAAGATAAAGAAGAAGATGAAGACCTCAAGAAGGAAGAGAAGAAAACGAAAGCCCGACTTAGAACGCGGGGACCCTACCGGAAAGCGCATGTCAATTGGTGAAAAGTTCAGTTTGTAGCTTCTGCCTCTGAATCTGTGATTTTTCTATTTAGAACCATGCTAAACTCGTTGTTCAATCTTATATATGGGACCTCTGTAGTATTTCCCACGCTGCTACAAAGCGCAATCACAAGTCCAAGAGGAATACGCAGGAGAATTCCCACATGTTGAAAGATGACAACCGCAAAGTGATGCTTGAAAAAGTAATGAAGGAGCACGAATACCAAGAAAGCTCCCTTCTAGAAATTCTTCACAAAGCCCAGGAACTCTACGGGTTCCTCGACAAAAACCTGTTAACTTACATAGCCAAGGCTCTTAATTTGCCTCCAAGCCACGTTTTCGGCGTAGCCACTTTCTATAGTTTCTTTAAACTCAAAGCGCCTGGAGAACACGTTGTGACAGGATGCTTAGGCACGGCGTGCTACGTGAAGGAAGTGGAAGAAATCATGTCCGCCATCGAGCATGAATTCAAGCTGAAACGCGGAGGGTCTACCGCAGACGGAAAACTCTCCCTGTTCATTACACGATGCATAGGCGCCTGCGCCATGGCACCAAACATCATCGTGGACGAAGAAGTCATCGGCAAAGCAAACAAGGAAGTTGTGCTTGAACGCGTCCGCCTCGCACTTGAAGGAGGCAAACGAAGTTGAAACTAGCTGACCTGCAGAAAATTGCTGAAAACGAAGTAGACTTCCAAAGAGCCTACAAACACCGCATAAACGTATGCTGCTCAAGCGGATGCGTTCCCTTCGGCGCGCTGAAAGTTCTGAAAGCGTTTGAAGATGCGGTTAAAGAGTTTGGCGTGGAAAAAGAATGTAAAGTTGCCCGAACGGGCTGCGTCGGCACTTGCTCCGTGGGTCCTGCAGTAGTTATCGAGCCAGGTGACTATCTCTACCAGAGTGTTACGCCTGAAAAAGTCAGGGAGATAGTGCGTGACCACATAGTTCTAGGCTTGCCAGTTAAAGAAATGCTGTACCACAGTGAAGCGTTTTTCAAGAAGCAGCACAGGCTGGTTCTCCGCAATGCAGGAAAGATTGACCCGTCAAGGATCGAAGATTACATAGCTATGGGCGGATACTCAGCAATTGTGAAGTGCCTCGCGACCATGACGCCGCAAGGCGTAATCTACGAAGTAACCACCAGTAGTCTCCGAGGCAGAGGCGGCGCAGGCTTTCCAACAGGTCAAAAGTGGAGCCTCGTCGCAAGGTCACACAACACTCCCAAGTACATTGTTGCGAACTTGGATGAAGGGGACCCTGGAGTTTTTGCTAACCGCACGTTAGCTGAAGCTGACCCACACGCAATAATTGAAGGCATGCTTATCGCTGCTTACGCGGTTGGGGCGGAGAAAGGCTACATCTACATCAGAGCAGAGTATCCGTTGGCGATTCAGACTCTTACTAAGGCGTTAGCGCAGGCAAGAGCTATGAGCCTTTTGGGTGACAGCATACTTGAGACGCCTTTTAAATTTGATTTGGAGATGCGGTTTGGTGCTGGCGCGTTCGTGGCGGGGGAAGAAACAGCCATTCTTGCTTCGGTTGAAGGTCGCCGTGCTATGCCTCGTCCTCGTCCGCCCTATCCTGCTAATTCGGGTCTATGGGGGAAGCCGACTCTTATTCAGAACGTTGAGACCCTGGCTAACATTCCTGTGATTATCCAGAATGGTGGGCTTTGGTTTGCGAAGACAGGTACGCCGCGGTGTGCTGGAACCAAGTGTTTCTCGTTGACGGGTCAGATTAACAATCCTGGTTTAATCGAGGTTCCGATGGGAATTACGCTGAGGGAAGTCGTGAATGAAATCGGCGGAGGGATACCGAACAACCGCGCATTCAAAGCCGTGCTCGTTGGCGGTCCGTCAGGAGGATGCTTGCCTGAAGCGCTTTTGGATTTACCGATTGATTATGATTCTTTAACTAAGGTCGGCGCCATCATGGGTTCAGGCGGCATCGTTGTTATCGATGATCAGTCTTGCATGGTGGATACGGCGAAATTCTTCACAGACTTCTGTGTTGACGAGTCATGCGGCAAATGTGTTCCGTGCCGTGCTGGTCTCGTGAAGGTGAAGGAGATTTTTGAAGGCATCACCAACGGCTCAGGAAAGATGGAGGATATTGCTGCGTTGGATAAGTCTGGCAACTACATTCGAGACTCGAGCCTTTGCGGTCTGGGGCAAACTGCTCCGAACCCCGTGTTGACGACTCTGCGTTACTTCCGAGACGAATACATCGAGCACATCGCGGAGAAGAAGTGCCGTGCGGGCAAGTGTTTCAAAAACATGAATCAGGAGGCTGACAAGCAATGAGCTTTAGCACTGTCAAACTGAAAATAGATAATGTAGAAGTTGATGTTCCAGAGGGCACTATGATCTTGAAGGCTGCCAAGGACAACGGGATAGTTATTCCGACACTCTGCGACTTGGAGGGCTTAACAGGCTATGGCGGATGTCGGATGTGCATGGTTGAGATTCATGGTTCGCCTAAGCTTTTCGCCGCCTGCGTCACACCTGTCAGCATGGGTATGGAAATAGTTACGCAATCTGGCAAGCTAAAGGAGTACCGCAAGATGGCGTTGCAGTTTATCCTCTCTGAGAGGACTCACATTTGCTCAGTTTGTGTTGCCAACAACAACTGTGAACTGCAAAAGCTAGCCAATGAACTTGGCGTGGACCACGTTATGTTCGAGCGCGAATGGACAAAACTCCCTGTTGACAGCACACATGATTTCTTGGTGATTGACAGAAACAGGTGCATACTTTGCACACGTTGCGTTCGGGTCTGCGACGAAATTGAAGGTGTCCACACTTTGGACCTGAAGATGAGGGGCAAAGACGAGCAAGTCATTATTGACGTTGATGATGAATGGGGTGATTCCACGTCTTGTACGTCTTGCCGCAAATGCGCCAAAGTCTGTCCCGTCGGAGCCATCTACGTGGAGGGTACAGATTTGGCTGAAACCAAGGATAAGAACATAGCAAAGTTCGTGCTTTCAAGGAGAAACCGATAGCAATGGCAAAAAAACCCGAGAAAATGCGTGTCGCAACGGTGTGGCTCAGCGGCTGCTCAGGCTGTCATATGTCCTTTCTCGATCAAGATGAAGCGCTCATAGACTTGGCTCAGCATATCAAGCTTGTTTACAGCCCAATTGCGGACATAAAGGTATTCCCAGAAAACGTCGATGTCACGCTGGTGGAGGGCGCAGTGGCCAATGAGGAACAACATGAACTGCTAAAGCAAGCGAGGGCAAGAACCAAAATTCTGATTTCACTAGGCGACTGTGCGGTTACAGGCAACGTTACGGGATTAAGGAACGCTTGGAGCAATAACGTAGACGCGGTTCTGAGACGGGCTTATGTAGAAACGGCTGATTTGAACCCTCAAATTCCAACAGACGTTCCAAAACTACTGCCCAAGGCACTTCCGTTACATGAAGTAGTCAAAATAGACTATTACATTCCTGGGTGTCCGCCGCCTGCAGGACTCATAAATTATGTGATTTCGCAATTGATGCGTGGGGTCCCTGTGAGCATGGAGGGTAAATCCAAGTACGGATAACATCGGGGGCATGGAGAATGAAAGATAACACAATAGTCATAAATCCCATCACACGAATTGAAGGACACGCCAAAGTAACAATCTTCTTAGACGATGAGTCAAACGTGAAGGATGCCCGCTTTCAAGTCACTGACTTCAGGGGTTTCGAGAAATTCAGTGAAGGCCGCCCATTCTACGAAATGCCAAACATCACCTCCCGCGCCTGCGGAATTTGCCCCGTCAGCCACCTACTTGCCTCGGCGAAAGCTTGCGACGCAATAGTAGCCATGAATGTTCCGCAAACGGTCGTTTTACTACGTCGTTTGATGCACATGGGGCAGATGATTCAGTCACATGCGCTAAACTTCTTCCATCTTTCCGCGCCTGACTTCCTGTTAGGCATGGACTATGACCCTGCAGAACGAAACGTTTTCGGACTCATGGCAAAGCAACCCGACTTGGTAAGGCAAGGCATTCGACTGCGGAAGTTCGGTCAAGACATAATCGAAAACGTTGCGGGAAAGAAAATACACTCAAGCGAATGGATTGTGCCAGGCGGCGCCAAGTGGCCGTTGACGAAGGAACGCGCCGACAACCTCAAGGCGGGGTTGCCTGAAGCGTTGACAACTACGCTGAAGACGCTTGCCCTGTTCAAGAATTGGCTGCAAGGCTGCACCGAAGAAGTGGAGACATATGGAGACTTTCCATCTCTTTATTTGGGCTTAGTTACATCCACAGGCGGTTTGGAACATTACGACGGCAAAATACGTATAGTCGACAATAACGGCAACATTGTCGCGGACATGCTTGAGCCAGCCAAATACTACGAGTACATCGGCGAAGCAGTTGAACCCTGGTCATACATGAAGTTCCCATACTACAAGCCCCTCGGCTACTCACATGGCATGTACCGTGTAGGTCCATTGGCAAGACTCAACATAAGCTCACATTGCGGCACACCCCTCGCAGATGCAGAGCTGAAAGAGTTCAAGAAACTTGGCAAACACGGCATCGTCCAAAGCACCTTCCACTACCACTACGCACGGCTAATAGAAGCGCTGTTCTGCATAGAAACCACCAAAGCACTCCTCGACGACCCCGAAATCCTCTCAGAACACGTGTGCACCAAAGCATACGTAAACAACAGCGAAGGCGTAGGCGTCGCAGAAGCCCCCAGAGGCACATTAATTCACCACTACCAGGTTGACCCACAAGGCATGATAACCAAAGTCAACATGATAATCGCCACCGAACACAACAACCTCGCCTACAACAAAGCCGTCACGCAGGTCGCGAAGAAATACGTCAAAGCCCAAAAACTGCAAGAAGGCATGCTGAACCGCGTCGAATCCGTCATACGCTCATTCGACCCATGCCTCAGCTGCGCCACCCACATGGTCGGACAAATGCCGCTGGATGTGCAACTGTTTAATGCTGAAGGGAAACTGGTGGACCGCAAAACCCGATAAAAACGCAGTTAAATTTCCTCTTTCACTTATTTTCGAAAGTAATGCAGATTCTTTAAATAAGGGGCTATAGATTGCAACGAGCAACAGTTCTGGGAAACTGCGCTACATTTTTTCTGGAGCAACAACCCCAATCAACGTCAACGCGTTACTCAGCACAATTCTAATCGCATCAGTCAACGCGATTCTGGCATCACTCAGCTCTGCTGATTCTGCTTTGATGACTGGCAAGGCATTGTAGAACGTGTTAAACTTGTCCGCTAAGGCATTCGAGTAATCTGCAATCATGTTTGGCTTCAGGTATTCTGCGCATTCTATGAACATGTCTGGAAAACTGGCTAGAGCCAAAACAAGGTCACGTTCTAGCTTTTCCTTCAGCAACGCACAGTCCACACTTTCAGGTTTCCGCGCAGCCTTCCGCAAAATACTGCACGCACGAGCATGTGTGTACTGCACGTAAGGTGCGCTGTTGGTTTCAAAATTTAAAACCCGATCCCAAGTGAAAACCACAGGCTTCCCAGGATCAACATCAATTAACGCGTAACGCACTGCACCGATACCCACGAAACTGGCGATGTTCCGCTTCTCCTCCTCCGTCAACAGGGGCGAACGCTTCGAAACCTCACTGTAAGCCCGTTCAATAGCATCGTCCAAAACTTGGTCAAACGTGATGTAGTGTCCTCTGCGACTGCTCATCTTGTAACCTGGAAGCGTCACCAAATTGTAAGCGAAATGCACAAAATTCTCCGCCTGCTTGCCACAGCCTAAAGCATACAACGCGATTTTCAGCTGCAGTTGCGCAAGCGACTGTTCCATGCCGATGACGTTGACGATTTTGTCGGCTTGATTGAACTTCCACAGCGTGTAAGCCACATCACGAGTCGTGTAAAGCGTCGTGCCATCAGCCCGCACAAGCGTCAAAGGCGAAATCTCATGTTCCTCACTTAAACCCAGCTTCGACTTCAACTTCAAAGTCTGCACGACTTTTTCCGCGTCAAACTCCAACACTCCGCCTTCACTGAAAACGAAGCCTGAAGCCTGCAGCTTCCGCATCGCATCGTTCACTTGCCCAGTCCAGACGAAATCGCTTTCCCAATCCCAAGAATCATAAAACACTGATACTCGCGCCTGCGTTTTCCTGAAGCCTTCCAGGCACAGGTCGCTGACTTCGCGGATAAGTTTTTTAGCGTTTGGTTCGCAATCTTCGTAAGCACGATTCAACCTGCTGATTTCTTCCTCCGGATTCTCGTCTTCCCCGATTTTCTCCACGAGCTTATCGAAGAGCACTGGAAACTTTTCTTTCAGCTCTGCTGCAACCGTAAGCCATTCGTCGAGGTCTTTGGTTATTTTGGCAACATCCTCCGGCGAAGCGCCATTAGTTTTGCTGCGTTCCAGAGCCTTCTTTAGGCGTTTGAGTTCGATTAGGCAGCTTGTGACGGTGTAGATTTTGCCCACAAAGTGATCTGCTTTCTCGTCAGGTTCCGGCTTACCCAGTTTAGCGTAGCCGTAAGCCACAACGCTGGATTGTCTTCCAACATCATCAATATAGTAGTGCGTGGAAACCTTGTGTCCCCTGCACTTTAGAATCCGCGCCAAAGAGTCGCCAAGCATGGGATTTCGCGCTTGCCCAATGTGGATGGGGTGCAGAGGGTTAACGCTTGTGTGTTCAACGATGACTTTGAGAGGTACCTCAGTTTTTACAAAGCCATAATCTTGCCCTAGTTGCCGCACAGATTCAAACGTTAACGTTGTGAGCTTGGCGAAGTCCACGTGGAAGTTGATGTATCCGCCTGCTGGCTCAACCTTCTCTATAAGCGTGAACTCTGTTTTGCTTATGGCTTTTATAAGAAGCGCCACAAGGTCTGCGGGTTTCTGCTTCAGCTGCTTCGCCAGTTCAAAGCACAGGGAAGAAGCCAACTGCCCAAAAGCAGCGTTTGACGGCTTGTTTAAGGGGTAAGTTTCAACTTTGGCTTGTGGCAGTGCCTCTTTTAGGACGGAGGCTAAGGTTTTTTCGCATTCTCTGCGGAATTCAGCGAAGGGGTTTGGCGAGGTCATTTGTTTTGTTCCTCTAGGTTTTTAGCTTAGATGATATTTTAATTGGATGCGTCATTTATCTACGTAATGGATGCAGACGGCTATGAAGACGAAGATAGTGTTTTCAGAGAAGTGTTTAGGTTACGGTTCGTGGCATATCGAGGGACCTCAAAGAGTCAGAATCGCGCAGGAAATGCTGCGGGAGAAGGGTTACGAGTTTTTGGAGCCAACTCCAGCGTCTGACGAAGACTTGCTGCGGGTGCATGATGCGGACTACATTTTTAATTTGAAGAAAGGCTTAGTTGAGGACACTGATACTCCTGCCTACGACAAAATCTACGAGTACGCACGGCTTTCTGCTGGTGGTGCTTTGCTTGCGGCGAGGGTTAATGGGTTTTCTTTGATGCGTCCACCTGGACATCACGTTGGCAGAAGTGGTGCTGCTTTGGGTGTGTACACGCGTGGGTTCTGCTACCTAAACAACATCGCCATTGTCGTGAAGGCTCTGGATAAGCGTGTGTTGATTTTGGATGTTGATGGGCATCATGGGAATGGGACGCAGGAGATTTTTCAAGGCGACGAGAAAGTGACGTATGTTTCGCTGCACAGGTTTCCGCATTATCCTGGAACAGGAATTTCGTCGGAGGGGAACTGTATTAATTTTCCTTTGCCTGCTGACTGCGGCGAAAAAAAGTTCCTTGAAGTGCTGGATAAAGCGATAGCTAAGGTTCATTTAGGAATAGTTGAAGTTGTGGCTGTTTCAGCGGGATTTGATACGCATGCGGGTGATTTGGCGTCTTTGGGGTTGACTGAAAACAGCTTCACGCAGATTGGGCGAAGAATTGCTGCTTTGCAGAAGCCGACTTTCTTCGTTTTGGAAGGTGGCTATAATGGTAGGAAAAACGGAGAAGACATTGATAGGCTGCTGAGGGGTTTCGAGGAAAGCCATGGCTGAAGAAGGATGTCAAAGTTAAAACTATAAAGTAAAAAGGCTTTGCCTCAAGGTTAACTGTGAACTTTTCGCTCCGTTTGCTGCGTGTTGCGTGGTTACTTTTTCGTTTTATTGAGCGCTTTCTTGTTGAGGGCTTCGAGTTTCTCGGTGATTTTCTCTGAGCGTTTTTCTGCATCTGCCAGTACGGGTTTCCAGTCTTTGCTTTTGACGATGTTGGTTATGCGTTCGGTTTCTTCAGGTAGCTTTGCGATGGTGTCGCTTACGCGGTTGTCGGCAGCTTCATCTGTGCTTACCAATTCCAGGGCTTCTTCGGGGCAGAATTCTATGCATTGGGGTGTGCCATTGCAGAGGTCACAAGCCACTGCTAAGCCTGAATCGGAGTGGATGGAGATTCCTCCATGTGGGCAAGCTTGCACGCACCAATCGCAGCCTTTGCATTTCTTTTCGCTGACCATAATTATGCCTGTGTTTTCGGCTTGGCTGAGGGCTTTTTCTGGGCATGACGTTACGCATTTGGCGTCTTCGCAGGCTCTGCAGGCTAAGGCAACGTTGAAAAGGGGCTTCATGCGGACAACGCGAATTCTTGAGCGCAAAGGATTCATTGCGGTTTCGCCTTTCTCTATGCTGCATGCATACTCGCAGATTCCGCAACCAGTGCATTTGGATGGATCAACGGAGACGAATTTTCTTTGGGTGAACTTTGCTGGTGGCATTTCTGTAATCAGATTGGTTTGGTCTATCTAAATATTTCGTTAAAAACCATGAATTTCAACCTTAGATTCTAGAATGTTGGGTTGGGAATGATTGCTCGGAAAAGACTATACCCCGTTATATAAAGAAACTGCATAGACTTCTGTGAACTGAAAAACGGCTTGTGCTGGTAAGTGAAGCGCTGTTAATCGGTCTGTTTTGTTGGCGGGTTTGTTCTGCTGGTGAGCATGGGCGTTCTAATGTGTAGCATTAATAGCTACTTCCAAGTTAACTGTGGTTGCGGAGTAGGACTGGATGAAGGGCACATCAACGATGTCTTTAATCGCTTGCTGGCTCTGTCTATGCACGGTTCTGGCTGCGCCTTTTGCCTTTGCTCAACAAGACGAGGCATCTGTGGCTTTCACTTCGGAGACTCAGTTTTCTATCCCCGCCTCCAACGGTTCTATTGGTTTCGCCATGGGTGGCTCCTACACGTATGCTTCTTTGGAAAATGGCACATGGAATTTCGCTGGCTTAGACCTCAGCGGCTCCAGTAGCGCCATGCCGTTGCCCATGCCAACTGGCTTTAACTTCAGTGCTTCTGCCCAAAACTCGCATGTAGCCATCACACAGTTTACTCGCTTGAACGTTTTTCCTCCGATGGGTACTGGAATTCTGGAGTACACGGTTTCGGGCGTGGGTAGCCAAACTTTCAATGTATATTACCCCAATCACTGGCTGAAGTACACCGTAACCGTGGACGGAGTAGCCAAGGAGGAAAACGACGGCTGGGCAGTCACAGGTGACGGCTGGCTAACTGTGACAGGTGCAACATCCGCTGTCAAAGTAACGTATGGTCTGCGTCCTTCCACCGCCTTCACCTCTGCAGACCGCTTCGCCATCCCATCGTTAAACAGCACTATTGCCTTTGCTTGGTCAGGAACCTACGTTTATGCTGACCTTGAGAACAACACGTGGCGGTTTCAAAACTTGCATATAGATGAAGAAACCACTTCATCTGGCATTCCAAGGTGGGCTTTAGGCGTTTCCGCCCAAAACTGCAACGTCACAATCACAAGCTTCGTTTCTCAGGGCAGTAGTGGCTGGCTAAACTACACTGTCGCTGGAGCGGGAATGCAGACTTTAAACAGCGTTTTGGACAGATTGGGCGGGTGGCCGCTGAACTTTACAGTTTACATAGACGGGATAGAGAAACCCCAAAACGACAGTTGGACGGCATCGGGTGACGAGTGGGCAACGGTGACTGGAGCAAAAGAGAATGTAAGCATAGCCTGCGTGGAAAATGTACCTGATTGGCTGAAAGATATGCCTCCCCCAGGTCCAACATCCACCGCTGAGACTACTCCAATGAGCCTTATCGGAGACGTAGCGACTGATAATCGCCCCCTATTCTATGCCATAGTCGGAGCTGCAATTGCGGTCGCAGTGGTTGTCTTTGCAGTTGTGGCGCTTAAGCGGAAACATCGTCAACTAAAGATTAACTCCGTTGCCTAACGCTTGAGCAAAGAAAAGAGAAAGAAAAATGTGCTTGTACCTATTCGATTGCTACTTTCTTCTCTTTCTGCAGCTTCTTCAGCGGAATCTCCAAGCTTAACAAGCCGTTCTCAAACTTCGCCTTAGTGCTGTCGGTGTCGGAAAGGTGCGCCAGAACGTAGCATCCGAGAAACTCGATGTCTTCTCTTGGGGCGCGGACGCAGAAACTCTGGTCAGTAACGGACAATTCCACATCGGTTTTCTTTACGCCTGGCAATTCGACTTGGATGTAATAGTTTTTCTCGTCATGGTCGATGTAGGCGTTAGGCGTCAAAGTAGGCTTCTCTTTGGTTTTTTCTTTGTGGACATGTCTAAAATCAACTTCTCAAAAACCGCTAATTCATGCTATGCGGGGTTTCTCTATTAAATCTCACGTTCCATCAACAGTCAGAAAACACGAGACCGTCATTTCCGTTTGAAGGCGTCAATTTCTTCTATTACTCTTGCTAACAATTTTGGCTCAATTCTGAACCCTCTTCGCACCAAAGTTAGCACCATTTCCTTTGCTTCTTCATTATTCAGTAATTGGCGTCGGAGGGCTGTCATTACAACATAAAGTACGCCTTTAACCTTTAGACCCCACGCTTCAGCAAACGCTCGCCCACTCGATTCATCCATTAACAGCAACGTACCTGCACCCATCTTATGAGCTAAAACTATTGCCTGGGCTTCACCCATGTGAATTTCAAAGGCATGCTTCATAATCTTCTTACACTGGACAACCTCGTTTTCCTCAAGTTTAGAAATTTTAATCCAGCTCTGGTCAACAGCCTCTTTAATTACTAAGGCGTCGCTGAAGCCTTCCTGCAAACCTCTTTCGACTGCTTCCTTGTAAACTTCCTCGGTGATTAGAATTTCATGGAAGAGTTCTTTGAGCAAGGTGAGTTTTCCAATTTTTGAGAGCCAAATTAGAGGGCTAGTGTTAGAGACTGTTGGCAATTGGCTCAATGCTCCAGTTTAGCGTTTGAGGTCTTCCTCTAAATCATGCTCGGAGTACTGGATGAGAACGCCTTTTTCGTCTATTATCTTGTAGAAATTCCACAAAGAAACGCCCGCTAGCTGAGCGGCTCTCCAACCAGTTACTTGACCTGTTCGATACAGTTCAACAGCCTGCTCCATGCTCTTGGACTTGACGCCTTGCTCCAGCATCTCACGTATGAGAGTTGACCTGTCTTTTCCCTCTTTGTCCGCTATTTCACGCAGTCTCTTCACGGTTTCACGTGGCAACCTTAAACTGATCGTTTCAGACAAGACTCTTCACTGTACTACAATAGATATCAACTGTATCATATAAATTTCGCTGCAAGAAATCAGCGAAGTCCGCGTAACTTTCTGTGACCAGAAATTATCAATTTGTATTTCCAATAGTTCTGCCTGAACCCGTTTCCGTTTTTATCGGATAACAAATTTCAAATACAACCCTATTAATCACATCACAGAAAACAGGTGCATATTAATGAGTGACTCATACTTCACCAAGAAACTTGAACCCATCAAAGTCAAGCAGAAAAGCATCAACCAGCTTTTAACCGAAATGGGCAAAACCGCCTACCAAGGCAGAAAACTAGGCGAAGCCGTAGACGTCTGGGAAAACATGGTGAAAGACAAAGACCTCACCATAGCCATGGGCTACGCAGGCTCAATGTCCACGGCAGGCCAATGGACCATCGTCAACTGGCTCATCGAGAACCGCTTCATCGACGTCCTCGTATCCACAGGCGCTAACGTCAGCGAAGACATCGTGGACGCCATGGGCTTAGGCTACTGGCAAGGCAGCCACATGGTCAACGACGAAGAACTCCTCAAAAACGACGTCAACCGCTACTACGACGTCTTCGGCAAAGAAACCGACTACCGCAAAATGGAAGAACTCGTCACCGACTTCGTCATGACCCTCAAAACCGACTACCCCTACAGCAGCGCAGAATTCTTCCACCTCATGGGCAAATACATGAGCAAAAAGAAAATTCCAAGCATAGCCGCGGTCGCCTACGAAAACGGCGTCCCAATTTTCAGCCCAGCCATGGTGGACAGCGCCTACGGCGAAACCTTCCTCATGGCAAAAAACCAGGGACACAACGTCATCCTCGACAGCGTCAAAGAGTTCGACCAGTTCGTAACCATCGGCACCAAAACCAAGGAAGTCGGCGTAGTCTACATCGGCGGCGGAGTCCCCAAAGACCTGACGCAGCTAATCGCCATATCCGTCTCACCGAAAACATGCGACCAAGGCGTCCCCGGCAGAGACGGCCACCTCCGCAAAGGACTCCAAGAATACTATTACCCACACAAATACGCCATCCAAATCACCACAGACGCGCCACAATGGGGCGGACTCAGCGGCTGCACACTCGAAGAAGCCATCAGCTGGGGCAAAATCAACGCCCAAGCCGGAACACGCGCGGTCTGCTACTGCGACGCAACCATCGCCCTGCCACTGATAACACATGCGCTCTGTGAACGCGTCAAGACCCCGCGCAAAGGACCAGATATGAGCTGGCTCTTCAAAGGCGTCACTTAAGCCTTTTCTTTCTTTTTCTTCTGCAGCCTCGTCAGCAACGCACCCGCCATCACGGGCAGAATCACCGACGCGTCACCCTCAACCATGATGCGCCTAGCTTTCTCGCTGATTTTACCCCACGAAACCGCTTCCCTGGGTCGAGCGCCGCTTAGGCTTCCGTCCCACTCATCCGCCGTGCTCACATAAACCACAAAATCCAAGCCGTCTTTGAACTGGTTCCACCAAATCGTGTGGTGCTTGCTGATGCCGCCGCCCACGATGAGCGCGCCCGTTTTCTTGGCGTCAAAAACGATGTTGTTCAACGCGCCCTCGTCCTTGAGCAAGTTAAGCCTGAAATCGTGGTCTTGGCTGAACAGCCATGTCTGGTAACCCACGGCGCCATCTACAATGCCTGGCACGTATACTGGCACGTCGTTTTTGGCTGCCCAGTACAGAATGGACGTGTCGTTGCAGCACCGCAGTCCAATCTCGCGGACCAGCTCGCTTGCGGACATTTCTTTTCTGCCCTCTTTGTACAGTTCCGACAGCAACCCCTGCACTTTCTGCTCAATTATGGTGCCGTAGCTGTCGTTGGGCACAAGCACATTGCCCAAGCGGTTCACGCCTTCCTGATGCAGCCTGGAATCGTTCATAACGAAGCTGCCACGGTAATAGTCACGCCAGCAACGCGCCAAATCATGGTCAACTGTGCCGCACGTAGTGATAACGACGTCAACGAGTTTCCGCTTCACAAGCTCACGCAGCACGCCTCGGGTACCGGTGGCGACAAGGTTGCCTGTAAACGAGAGAAACTTCACGCAGTCTTTCGTCTTTATCATGTTTTCCATGATGTTTACGCCGACGGCAAGTTTGCCTGCCGTGAAGCCCCAAGCTCCTTCCATCTGGTCGACGAGGTCGTTAACTGTTAGTTCTTTGGAGAAGTCGTAGTCTTTGACTGATAATTTCAACGTGGAAACACTCCTGTCGTGTTTCAATGCGCGGGTTAGGATAAATACGTGTCGAAAACCGCGTATCCGAATAT
>JBGOXQ010000014.1:0-15125 GCA_041479225.1 Bathyarchaeia archaeon | reverse complement strand
CAATTAGTCAGGTTGACCGAGATGCTTTTGGAAGAAAACTACCCCTTTCGACTAGGCTGCAGATGTGGCGCCTGAGAAAATGGCAGATACGTAGCCGAGTACACTCATCCATCGACCGGAACCTCGCTCAAGCCATGGCGGAGCTTGACCGCTTAAGCGACAAAGTTTACATTCCACCACCAATCAAGGAGAAACCTGCTGTCATTTACCGCAAAGCCCTAGACAAAGGCTTAGTCCGAGGCAGATCCATAGCAGCCATAGCCGCAGCCGCGTTGTACGCTGCATGCCGTGGAAGCGGAACCCCGAGGACACTTCGGGAAATTGCGGAGGCAAGTCTCGTTGATAAGAAAGATGTTGCGCGTTGCTACAGACTGCTGTTGCGCGAGCTTGATGTTCACATGCCTATCGCTGACCCTTTGACTTATGTTTCGAAGATTGCGGAGAAGACTGGGATTTCAGGGAAAACTCAGGGTGCGGCAATTGGGATTCTTAGAGAGGCAAGGCGAAAGCGTGCTGCTGCGGGTAAAGATCCGATGGGTTTAGCTGCTGCTGCGTTGTATATTGCTTGTTTGCAGAATAATGAGAAGAAGACGCAGAAGGACATTGCGGAAGCTGCTGGAGTTACGGAAGTTACGGTTAGGAACCGTTACAAGACGCTGAAGAAACAGTTGAATCTTGAGCTGCCCGACTAGCAAGGTTAGTTGGGTTTTTAGCTTCCTCTTCTTTTTCAAGTTCCATAAATATGGTGCCAATGTAGCCGCAGACTTTGCAGACGTATTTTTGCGGCGTCAACCAATAGTCCATGCTGCTTGATAAGCTGAGTTTTGGGCTGGCGCATCTGGGGCAGTAAATCTGGGTTGGTTTGCTATGTTTGATGGTTTTGAATACATCACGTATGTTTTGAAGCAATTTCATTTTGGGACTTGCACCTTCATGCGAGCTACTGGCGTTCTATGTTTTCTGCGGGGTAGCCGATTTTTATGAGGAATTCGCGGACTCGGTCGCGTTGGTCTCCTTGTAACATTACGAGGCCGTTTTTGGATGTTCCGCCACAGGCGCAAAAACCTTTGAGTTTATGGGCTATGTCGGCTAGATCTGTGGTTTTTTCATCCATGCCGTCTATGACGGTGGTTGGTCTGCCGAATTTTCGTGTTTCAAGGCGTATGCGAATTCGTTGTTGTTCTTTTTCGATTTCTCCACAAACGCATAAATCCTTTGGAAGCCCGCATGTTGTACAAACTTCAGCCATGAATCTCACTTACTGGATAAGTTGCGGAGATATATAAGACTTTCAAGGTGGATGTTGGTTTTTGTAGGAGGTTGAAAACACAAATTGATTACTTTTGGTAACTTTTGGTTACGATGTGTGTTCTTTGTTAATGTTGGGGTGTGGCGCAAATAGCTGTGATTTTTTCTATAGCCCCCCTTATTTATAGTCTCGACTTCCTTCCTTCTGAGTGATTTCAGTGTTCAAATTCTGTTGCGCACACCCAGAGTGTCACACACAACGACGAATAATTTTCGAGTTCAATTTCTATCAACGTTACCTACGAGAGTTATCTGTCGAGAAAAGCTAAGCGCTAAGTTATCTTGATTTAAAGCCTTCTCTGTTCGCTAATCCACTCTGACCCACAATCAATACACTTACAATGAAATCTATAAACTCCCATGAAAAAATCGGGATATATTCTAATATTATTCGAACTACAGTCAGAACAAGATGTTGTTGGTCGTTGTTTACTCACCCTCTCAAAAAGGTCATTCTTATGTTCTTTAATCTCTTCTTGGGCTTTCTCAAAAGCTTCTTGTCTTTCCCTTTCTGTTTCGTAGTCTCCTTCATCTACTTCCTTGAGTCGATTTGCAAGTTCTTTCCCTTTAAAGTCCTCATCACAGCACCGCAAAAATTTTTCAGGGGTTCGGAATACTGCTTTAGCACAGTCAGAACACATTCCTGACCCTTCGTCTCTGCAGTTCCCACAAATGTTTCTGTGGCAGACTTCGCAGGTTTCAGTTTCTCTAACGACTCGCCTGCAGCATTGACAGGTTACAGACTGCATTTTTTCACTTAGCTAAGATAATTTTCAGAAGAACTTGCTTTTATGATTTCTGAAAGCACAATTCATCTTGCACTCAACTTTAAAATTTTCCAAAAGGGCGAGAGAACGACCCAAAAAGCATTCCGCAACACCTTAGCCAAAACAAACTTAAGTATATCTTTTTCCAAGTCCGCGTACCCTCAATTAAGATGGTTCTGGTTTTCGGCATGGGCAATATCTGCTGTGACTAGCTTGTCTGTGTTTGAATATTACTTTTCTGTTGTTCGGGGGCGTTGTCAATTATGATTTCGTGCCCCCAGTTCTTGCACTTCATAACCTAAGTGAAGTGGAAAAAAGGATTTTTACGACGGTTTTCTTCGGCTGGGTCTTCGGAGACATCATAATTCTGTCCACAATCGGCACCATACTGACATTGTTTTGACGCCTTATGTTCTGAAGACCCGCGCGTATGTTCGAGGATTCTTCTCTTAACAACAACGCAAACAAAGATTTTATTAGGTAAAACGGCAGAAATCAAAACTATGAACACCGCAATCCTGTACTTTTCGCAAACAGGAACAACCAAACGTTTCGCAGAAGCCATAGCAGAATACATGGACGCCCCAGTTTTTGACATCGCAAAAGCCAATCCCATAGCCATTGCCGATTTCGATCTGCTATTTGTTGGCACGCCCGTTATAGCCTTTAAACCTGCTGTTGAAGTTTCAGCTTTCATCAACAGCCTGCCCAAATGTGAGAACAAGAAGGCAATTCCTTTCTGCACGTATGTTTTGGGTCAGGGTAGCACCCTAAAAGTCATGGAGAAGGAACTTTCCGCTAAAGGCTACGATATAGTTCTGGGCGTGGGCAAGAAAGTTGGGGAGCCAAGCAAAACCACATTCTCAGATGCAGTGAAAAAGATAGCGCAGGCCATGGAAAAACAGAAGATTCAGTAAACATAAGCTTAAGATGCCTCAGCGTGCGTCTATCTGGGATATCCAAGTTGGTTATGTTTGATTCCGCATTCCATTTTTTTCTTCTGCTCAATGGTCGTCATTTTTCTGCTGTGGGTTTCGTGAGGCAAAGAATTTATAACGTTAACTGAAGGTATCCACCTTATGAAACCCTGCGTAGCATACATCTCCCATACGGGAAATACAAAGCGTTTTTCAGAAGCCATATCCGAACAACTGAAAGCTCCAATTTTCGACATAGCCACTGCGTCACCTTCGGAGGTTGCCGCGTATGACCTGTTAATAATCGGCACACCCGTCACTGGAGGTAAACCTGCCCCTGAACTCTCAGTTTTCATGAATCACATGCTCCAAGGCGAAGAGAAAAAAGCGATTCTGTTCTGCACGTACGCTGTTTTCAAAGGTGGAACCTTAAAAGCCATGGAAAAAGCCCTCGCAGAAAAGGGCTACAAAACTATCTTAACCATTGCCAAGAAGGGCATTAAGCCAAGCAAAGCTGAGTTTGCAGATGCCTTAAACGAAATAACCACCGTGCTGGAAAAGCAATAAGCTGTCTTTAAGCTAACGCGTTTTGGCTAAGCTTGACGGCTTCTTCAAGCAGTATCCTCAGCTCGGGGTTTTCTGTATCGGCTTCTGATTTGATTTTGAAGTGTCGCGCCTGTTTGCCTGTGCCAACCAGCAGTTTGGCAGGGTCAGGAAGTGTTGCTCCTTTGCTGAACATCAGGTTAACGTGCTTCATATGCGGTACGATGGCGCACACTAATCCACTGTAGGTTTTGCCGAAACCGTACGCGATTATTCCCGATTTGGGGTCGATTTGTTCAAGTGCTTCTGGGAAAACTTCTAAGACCATTTTTCGCAAGCAAAGGGCTATTTCTCGGGCTTCGCGGCTGTACTGCGCCAGAAAGGTGTCCAACTCTGTGGTCATTGTTTTTCCCTTTGATGTAGTTGTGGTGCGCTAATAAATGAAGTTTGCAGGTTAAAGTTGTACATTCCGTCCGTGTTGGCGTCTCCATAAGGCTTATCTCTATCGCGGGGCATGGTGCGGTAATTCGCGAGGCACGGTTCATGGGAAATTTGATGGTTGCGGTTTTCGGAGTCCAAGGCTACAGCAGCACCTTGGGTAAAAAAGGCACTTCCACAGACATCACGCTGTACAACATGAAGAAGGGCGAAGACATCGTAACCCTCGTGGAGCCCACGCGGTACCCAGAGAGGCTGGCACCCCTGTTCTACGCTACTTCCGAAGCCAAAGCGGTAATTGTCGTGGTGGACGAGTTGAACGCAACCTTCGGCGAAAGCCTCGTCATGCTCCAATGCTGCGGCGTAAGCAAAGGCTACATCATACTCAGAAACTATTTGCCCCGCGAAAAGATTGAACCCCTTATAAAAGGCACCGTGCTGGAGAAGTATGAGTTCATCTCTGACGACCCCGTGGCTCTAGGCACTAAGCTGTTGAACGATGCGGCACAGCAGAAACCCTCCGACGCTCAAGCGGGAACCGTGCCAGTGGACCACGCCTTCAACGTCAAAGGCGTCGGCGTCGTTGCCCTCGGCGTAGTCATAAACGGCACTGTCCAGAAACACGCTTCCATGCGAACCCTTCCAGGAGCGAAAATGGCGCAGGTCCGCTCAATCCAAAAGCACGACGACGAGTTTGACTCTGCATCTGAAGGCGACCGCGTTGGGTTAGCGTTGAAAAACATTGAGGTGGAAGACTTGGACCGAGGCACAGTGCTGACCACTGACCAGTCAATCAAGGAAACTACTACGTTTAAGGCGCAGGCTTCGCTGGTGAAGTACTGGCAAACCCCCATAAAGGAAGGCATGGTTTTGCATGTGGGGCATTGGATGCAGTTCCTCAACTGCAAAGTAGACGCCGTCAGCGACGAAGGCGATTGGCGCAAGCCAACGTTGACGTTGACTTTGGAAAAGGCGATTGTGCACCGTCCAGGCGACACGGCTGTTCTGATGTACTTGGAAGGCGGAAAACTCCGAGTAGCAGGCACTGTGAAGCTGCCCTGAGTTCCTGTTTTGATGACTAATTTTTGATAAGTGTGTTAGTCAAATACGTTTAAATCCTGTTCCGATACAAGCATGTTCAATCTGGAAAAAAAGGTTGAGTACAATGGGTGTAGATTTTGAATCTTTCCGTGATGTGCTTAAGCATCCGATACGACGCAAAGTGGTTTTGGCTTTAAGCGAAAGGAAAAGCCTGTCCTATGTGGAGTTGATGGGTCTCGCTGATGCAGCAAGCACTGGAAAATTTAACTATCATCTGAAAGTCCTGGGTGACCTCATAGCTAAGGACCCTGATGGAAAATATGTCTTAACCGAGAAAGGACAATTAGCGGCACAGTTTCTGCAAAAGTTCCCTGAAAAAAAGATTCCGCAGGGACCATTGCGAATGGCTGATGCAGCACTCATCGGTTTCGCTGGCGTCTTGCTAATGGCAATTAACCCCGTTTTTCTAATAAGTGGATATTTGGCATTGCATAATATGACGGTGCCTGAGTTTTCATTTTTCGTTTTCGGGACAACCGCTTTCATTTATGCCGTGATTGTACCTGGAGCAGTTATGTGGCGATTATCTGTGAATCGTGCACATAGCCACGACATGTACGATTTGCTGAAGCCATGGTTAACCCTGTTTATCTTGACGTTGACTTTTCTGGTGCTCATGTACTTTACTAAGGTAAATCCGAATGTGACACTTTCAAGTCCCAGAGTGCAGATAAGCGCATACGGGTACCGCAGCAGAATGATGCCGATGAGCCTCGCTGGAAACTTCGCCAGCGGCATATTATACTCGTTCTTTGGCGTATTAATCTGCGAGTTTGCCAGCCGAATGAGGAAAAAATGGGCTTTGAGAAACTGACTTTTTTCTTGCCCTAAAATTTTTTCGCAAAAAAACTGGAATTCACATGCGCAGCGATTGAACTATAAATGGCTAAATCTTAGAAACTGCTTACGTTAGTTTAGAGGTAACTTTCGTGGGCACCACTAAACACGCCAAAACACATAAGAAAACAGCAAAAACAAACATCAAAGCCTTGTTCACCGACTACGACGGCACACTGAGCCCCATAAACGTAAGCCGCTCCGAATCTGCCGTGCCCCCCAAAAACCTGGCGGCTCTCAAGAAAATCAGCAAGCAAATCCCCGTCGCCATCATAACCACCAAAGACTTGGAGTTTGTGGCTAAGAGAACCCCTTTCGCTTGTGCTTGGGCAACATTAGGCGGGTTAGAAATCACATTTAACAGAGTCACCACAAGAGCGCCTTGTCTGGAAAACAAAAGACTACAGGTAAACGATGTGCTGGGCTACGCCAAAGACCTTGCTGGCAGCGACTTAACCATTGAGGAAAAACGGGATTCCGAAGGCACCGCGGTAGCGTTCTCGGTGGACTGGCGGCAAACCGAGAACAAAGCGCAAGCAAGCGCAAAAGCTGCTCAGATAGCAGCATACTGCAAAACCTTATCGTTGAGCCTCACGCTATATGAGGGACAGCCTTTCTTCGACGTTTTCCCCTGCTCAATAGACAAAGGTGCAGCCCTGCTGAGCTTGAAGAAGAAGCTAGGTCTGCAGGATGGCGTATTGTATCTCGGGGACTCGGCGGCTGACAACGCAGCCTTTGAAGAAGCAGACATCGCCGTGGGGGTGGTGCATTCCGAAACACCACGTAACCTTACCTGCGACTATTTCGTTAAAGCTGAAACGCTGAACGCTTTTCTTGAAAGCATTTTGGGGAATGATTCTTGTTTTGACGCGGGATGGTCGATGATTATGGATAGAAAAGAGGCGACGCGATACCTCCAAGACCAGAAGAAAAACCTGTAGATACGTCTGGTTATACGGTTCTTCTGCAAAAATAGGGATTTTCCTGATTCAACGTGGAAATGCATCACTCTTTTAAACCATCAAACAGATAGTGGTGTCCGTCAACTTAGTGAGCTAAAAGGAAATGATGAAGAAGCGAATCGGCATCATAATGTACCAAACCAGCAAAAGCAAGGGACAAGAACTGGTTGCACAGCGGATGGTGCGCGAGTTCATAAAACTGGGGCACAAGGCATACTTGATAACCAGCGTTTTCCATGATGGAGAAAAAGTTGTCATGCCTGAAAACCTGACGAAAATTGGCGGATACATCTATGCTGAAGATGCCGAACTGCAAATACCCATCATCCGTGTTGAAAGCTATATTGCAAGGTGGCCTCCGCGTCGCATAGTGTTCCGAGATTTCATCTCTACTCTGGAAAAAATCGTGGACAAATACGAGCTTGACGTGCTCATAACGCACAGCACATTGTGGAATGGACCTGAAGAGGTCGCCAAGTTCGTGGAGTGGCGACGATACATGAAAGACATCGGCGGCTATCAGGACCCGTTGGTGTTTTGCCAAATGTCTCATTTCCAAGAACCCACACCCAAAAGGTACTCTTTAACGGAGTTGTCTTTCCGAACGGCGTGGAACAGGTTAACTTTGCCCCAGATATTTTCAACGGCCAACCTCATCATTGTTGTCACCCCGCTGGAGAAAGAAGCTAAGGTCAAGATGGGAGCCGACCCTGAAAAATGCTTTCTGTTTCCAGGTGGTGTTGACGATGAAGTCTTTCTGCGATATGCCAACGCCGATGTCCGAGGCTTCGTTAAAGGCTTAGGAATCAGTGCAGACACGAAAATAGTATCTTTCCTGGGAAGCTTGGAAGAACGCAAAAATCCCCTGGGTGTACTTAAGGTGGCTGAAAAACTCCAAGAAAGAAAAGACATCCACTTCATCATCGCAGGCAAAGGCGGTTCCCCCTACGCAGAAAAAGTCATACAAACAGCCAAAACCATGCCGAATGTGACTTATCTGGGCGAAATAAACGAGCAGGAAAAAGTACTCCTCATCAAGGCTTCCCACGTTAACCTTATCCTGAGTCAGCTAGAGGCATTGGGGCTGGCACAGATGGAATACATGTACAACGGTGTCCCAGTGGTTACTTCAGCAGTTGGAGGACAGAAATGGCTCATACGCAACGGCATAGAAGGCATCCACGTTAAAGGCGCCGAGGACATAGAAGGCGCGGTAGCAGCAATAGGCAAGCTTGTGGACAATCACAGTCTCTGGAGTGAACTTTCAGGAAATGCCAAGAAAAGAGCCATGGACCTCTCCATGTCCAACCTCACAGCTGACCTCAACAAAGCCCTGAACGTAGAGTTACTCAAAGAAAGAGGCTTGAATGAGATACCCAGTGAAGCTCGATCTACCCTTACAGCGCCTGAGAACGTTTTGAAGAGCTGGTCTTCGGGCAGTTGGGGCGTGGTCGCCACGGGAAAAAGACTATTCATCAAACGCGGCATCTTTTCCAGAAAAGTAACCGAGATTCCCTACACGAACGTCTCTTCTATAGAATACATGAGGCGGTACTCCTGGAAAACTCTTTTGTTGGGGGCTGCGTTTTCGGCTTTTCTTTTCGCACTGCCGTTTATGGGTCCAATCTTTTCAAGAGCGCTGCTTTTGGGACTGGAGGAAATTGTGCTGTCCATTTTTCCTCAGGCGTTTTTGCAGTCTCCGATTCTTGTGGGGTTTATCGACATCTTGCCGATATTGCCGTTTCTAATTGCCGTCGTCATCTTTGTGATTCAGGCGAGGACAGGTTTTACCCTTCGTGGTCCTGGAATAGATGCTTTGTACTTGCCTCGGAAATTCCGAGAGACCATAGCTTTCATAAGGAACATTCAGAATGGTAGCTTGAAGAACAATATAGAAGGTACTTCCACTCAGCAACGCTTGGGTGAAGAGGAATAGAGCCTAAACCTCTGAAATTTCGCAAAGCGGAAAAACATGCGTTACCGAAGCGGTTGGAGTTGCGCTCATCTTTGCTGAGTTTTTGATGTTTCTCCAGAAGTTTTTCGGTAGAAAAGCAGGGGTAAGCCCACAAGCGGAAGCGACAGAACCCAGAGGTCTAGGTTGTGTCCTAGGAACCATGCGTACCAATCGCTCCATTTAACATCTACGGCTTGTTGGGTTCCTTGTACAAGTTGCATGTTGGTTCCTACTATGAGCCACATAACGTAGATTAATAGAAAATACAAGCCTAAAGCCGTAACGACTGTCCCTATCTTCTTCAGGTCCAGATTTCGCCAACTTTCAGTTCCAGCTGACTTTTTGGTGAAGTAGGCGGCGTACAATGCCAAGATGAGGAGTCCAACGGTGGTTAAGCCGAAACTCAGAATGTGGTCAGGATACGCTGTCACGTACTCTATCCCTGTTTTGGGAAACAACAGTCCGTTTCCAGCACCTGAGGGGAATACACCTACATAATATGTTGTTTGTTTCATTGCGAGGTTTAACCAGTTGCTCGTGTTGTTAAGCCACAGAACAAAGATGTAGGTGGTTCCCGCAATCAGTCCCCATTTTATGGCGTTTTTGGCAGGTCTGTCTGGTCTTAACTCGAAAACCAGTTTCAACAACACCGCAGGTATGGCAACGCCTTCCACTAAGCAAGGAATGCCCGTATTAATCATGAAACTTATGCTTAGACCAAGGAAATTATCGCTGCCAAAAGCCATGCCGCTGGGAGTGAAAGCCCATATAGCTGAGGGCAGAAAAGAAAAACACCAGTAAGCTGCTTCGGCAATCAACACGTACTTCAGCAATCTTCGTGCGTTGGGTGATGATGAGTCTTTCTTCCTGAAAAAGTAGAACACGATTGCGCCGACGGCGACTATGGCTGCTGTGGCTCTGAGAAGGATGGCTAAAAATCCCAGATAGTCGGTGACCAGAATCCAGGTTCGCACGGGTCCAAACTGGAAGCCCTCGTACTCGTTAATCGCGTACGTAGCTTTGACTAGCTCATGAAAGACGAGCAGGAACCAAGCTATTGCCACGATTAACAGCCCCGTTTTCAACGGTTTACGTGACAGGGTATTTGCCAAAGCATTCACCGTGCATAATAACAACTTAAAGTTTGGCGTCTTTGTATTTTATGTTTGTGGAAGTTTTGCCCCGCCAATCGTCAATCTTATATGCAGATTTGTGCTTAACTAAAATAGAGTCATGGTAGCATTGGAGGAGAAACATTTGCAGTTAACCAGCAAACAGATTTCCGTGTTCTTGTACACCGCCGAAGGGTTAGGCGCAGCCTTTGTGATTCTCTACTCCACAGCGTACCTGCTGGGTCTACCAACAACCCGAGTTCTCCATTCGGACCCCACTTTCAGGTCAGTCCTGTCTGTACTCGGCGTACTACTCGTCGTTTTCATATTAGCTGCTCTTGTTCTTTCGGCTCTGGCGAAGAAAAAAGATTGACTCCGCCACAAACTCAGTTTTGCACTTCTGAAAGTCTGTTCAAGTTGCGGACTTGGCGGTTGCGACAGTTTTTTAGATAGTTTTTATATGTTGTCTTCTGCACTTATACTCCGAAACATCATCGATTAGCAGGTAACTGAGAGGACATGTTGAAGCTGAATTCGCTGAAGGCTTGGTTCATAGGCGGCTTAAACAAGTGGCGACTAGCCTTCTTAGCATTCGCCATTGTTTACGGTTTAGTTCTGGTCTTCGGTGTCGGGGAGATGTTTAGCCTTTCTCACATGTCGATTCAGTGGGATGAGGTTACGCATTTGAACGGCGGCGTGCTTCTGCTGCATGGAGACTTTTCGACTTACCTTAGTTTCAGCGGGTTCTACCCGCCTGTGTATGACATCGTGACCATGGGTTTCTTCGGCGTCGGCGGCGTAAGCGTTTTCGCGGGTAGGTTCGTTTCAGTTGTGTTTTCTCTTCTTACGCTTTATGCCGTGTTCGAATTTGCTTATCAAATGTATGGTCCGAAAATCGCGTTGTTGTCCAGCGTGCTGCTTGGCATCATGCCTGGCTACCTTTGGCTCAGCCGTATGGCTATGATTGAAACGATGCTGGTGTTTTTCTTTACCGTTTCCATGTTATTCTTTTTCAACTGGCTCCGCACTAATCAGAATAAGTTTCTGCTTTTGAGCGGGTTGGCTTTGGGGCTGGGTTTTCTGACGAAGTATCAGACCCTTATCGGCGGCGTAGTCATGATAGTGGGCATTGTGGCTTTGTGTCGTGGGCATTTCAAGGCGAGGTTCTCCAAATTCTTGCTGCTGATCCTGGTTGTGGTGGCTGTAGCTTTGCCTTGGTTTGTGCAGTCCTACCAGGTATACGGCTCCAAAATGCTGGATCAGTGGATTTACGCCCTACAGATTGGCAACCCTGAGAAACTGCTGTACAGCACGGGAATCGATAGGCTTCCTCCATGGTTTACCGGGCTTCACCCCGCCATTCAGTTGCCGCTGTTCTATTCAGTGGAGATGACTTGGCCCTACAGCGATGTGCACCCTGTTAGCCTCTACCTGTACGGTTTGGGGTTGCTTGGCTTAGGCTTTTTCGCTTGGAGGAGAAAAACGGAAGACAAGTTCCTTCTCATATGGTTCTTTGCAGTGTATTTGTTTTTCACGTTTATATCGAACAAGCAGTGGCGCTATATGGTTCCAGTTTTTCCTGTTCTCGCCATCTCAGCCGCAAGCCTCGCGGTAGCCGCTTTCACTAAAGCACAGAAAACTTGGAGGTCTGCAGTCTTAAGCGTGAATAAGAAGCGTGTTGTGAAAATTGTTGCTGGGCTCTTCGCGGTTTTCCTCGTGGTTTCCGTTTACCTTAGCCTCGGCGATGCGCATTACTGGGTTGCTAAAGACCAGATTAGCGTGCCCATAGAAGAAGCCACCCATTTTGCTGATGCGCGACTTGCTTCGAATGAGTCAATTATGGTTATGTTAGCCCAGAACTTGTTTAGCCAGGACATGGTGCGGTTCTACATGATGGCTGACGGCAAAGGCGCCACCTCGGTGTGGCAGTACCCAGAGCTACCAGTAGACACTTACACACCAAACTTCAACATAACTCAGTTCGTGGACTTATGCCGAGAGCACAATGTAAAATACGTGTTCATGTACGAGTTCGGAGGCGGCGTGCCATACTTCAACACAACCACGACACTCATGGACATCTACGTGGACCTCAAAGAATCGGGCAAATTCGGCAACCTGCCCACGCTGCTGCCTAATGGGACAATAATTTCTAATGTATTTTTCGGGGAAAACCCTCGGCAAATATATATTCTAACTTTCCTGGGTTAAAAATGTTCGAAGAAACCTATTCCTTGAGGCGCGCTGGTTCCTCATTACTCTTGCGACGGTTTTTCTTTGACTTCCAGAAACTCGAACCCCGTCTTCTTATCTTTCGCGCGGTGTGCATCTGATCCAGTTAGTTCTAAGACTACGACTTCGCCTATTTGCCATACATCCACGCCCAGCCTGACGCAGCCCGTGATGGTGTTTTCGTTTCTGCCGAATGCAGCGTGCATGTGCAGTTTCGGTTTGCCTTCTTCGTTTTGGAAGATGGTGCCGACGCCGCAGGCTTCATGGACGCCGTTAAGCATCGTAGCCATGGGTTCAGGTGGAAAAGCGTTGCCGTTTTTGGGTCCAACAACGATGCGGCTATTTTCTTTTGCTCCGCCTAAGAAGAAGCAGAGGGCGCTTGAAATCTTCTGGTCCTCAGCAAACGACTCCAGAACATCGGGAAGGTGATCTTTGTCGTGAAGTCTTAGCACGAAAATTCTTCCCAACTTTGCCTCAGTAAATTGCATTCCTGTGCCTCAAGGAAGAACAGGATGTTTGGATATAAAAACAATTTCAAGCTAAAAATAGATAGAAATAGAAGTGCGCCTTCTCAGCCCAATGATTCTTTTTACATTCTTCTGAGGTAGATTGGTTTGTCCGCTTCTTCCTTCCTTTTCTTCAGAGATGCCCTGCCGGATTTGCTGGTTTTCGCTTCATTCAAAACGTTTGCAGAAATCAAGCTAGCGGATACCTCTGGGTAAATGTGAAGTTTTGATTTTGAATTCTGTGCCAAATTTTTCATCCTCCGTGTAAATTATTTAGAGCAACAGAATTAGTCAAAACTCTTAATAAACATTTCGGGTGGCTTTTGGCGCTTGAAAGTGGAAATGCGTCTTGCTGTGGCTTTGGAATGGCTGGAAGGGCTTTTTTAGCGGTTGAAGCGTTCGTTTTTCCACACGTCGGCTTTGTCGCTGTAGCCACGGCGTTCCCAGAAGCCCAGCTCTTTTCCCCGTGTGAACCGCACATGCACCACCCATAGGGCACTCTTGTAGGCGTATTTGCTTGGGACAATCAGCCTGAGTGGGAACCCATAGCCTTCTTCCAGTTCTTTGCCGTCCAGCTTGTAAGCCAGCAGAACGTCGTCGCCCGCGAGTTCCTCCCTGAAGAGCGATGTGGTGTAGGTGTCGGCGCATTCAAAAGTAACTGCTTTAGCGGTGTCCAAGGGCTTAACTAGGCGTTCGATGTCTTTGAATCGGATGCCTTCCCATCTACAATCTAAGACGCTCCAGCTTTCGACACAGTGAAAATCGCTCACCGACTCAACTTTAGGAATGCTTAGTACTTCTGTCCAGTTTAGTATCACGGGGTTCTGTACTTCACCGTCTACGGTTAACGTGTAGGCTTCCAGGTTAATTTTCGGGTTTGTAGACGTGATGCTTGGATGGTCGATGCCCCACCTCAGAATTCGCTTAATCTGCCTTTGGCCAGGCGGCAACTTTCTATCACTTTGCACTTTAGATGACACAAAAAACAACTCATATGTTACAGGGCAATCTGGGAAAATAAAGCTTGCTAGATGCCGAAAAAGCTTGTCAGTTGCTTCTGTTCCCGTTCTTCTCTGCTGAACTGTGCGACTTTTACGCCTACTCGGCGCACTTCAAGTTCGGATTCGGCGAGGTATTTTTCGAAGAGTTCTTGGGCAAATTTGTGAATAGTTTCTTTGTCTTTGGCGGGTTTGTCGATGGTTTTGGAGCGGCTCTTGCTGCTTAGGTCAGTCATGACCGCGGTTATGCCGACTGTTTTGTAACTGAAGTTTTTTGCGGTAAATTCTTTGTAGATTTCCTCGATTTGCTTGTCCACCTTTTCCATAACAATGGAAAGGTCACGCGTGTTCTCCTTCAACGTGCCCATTCTGCCGATGGATTCAGCTTCGCCTGCTTCTTCCACAGGGTCGTTGTCTACGCCGTTGGCTGCGTTGTGGAAGTAGATGCCGAGGGTTTTGCCGAAAATCTCTACCAGCCGCTGTACGTCATATTTGGCGAGGTCGCCGACTGTTTTGACGCCTAAAGCTTCCATTTTCTGGACCGTTTTTTTGCCCGCGCCTAAAAGGCTGTCCACGGACAGAGGTGAGAGGAACTCTTGGAGTTGTTCGGGTTTCACTATGGTTATGCCGTCGGGTTTGTGCATGTTGCTGGCGATTTTCGCCACAAGCTTGTTCGGTCCTACGCCTACGGAGAAGGTGTTGCCCACTTTCTGTTTGACTGAGCTTTTCATTTTTTGAACTAACGTTTTTGTGGCGTCGAAGTTGCCTTGCACTTTCTGGGTGACATCCAAGTACGCCTCGTCTATGCCTACTTGCTCAAAGGCGTCGCCGTATCCTCGTAGTATAGCCATTATCTTGTCGGATTTCTGCTGGTAATAATCATAGTCAACGGGCAGGAAAACCGCGTCTGTGCCTTCCAAGCGTTTCTTTGCTAAAAACAGTGGTATGCCTGATTTGACACCGTATTTCCGCGCTAAGTAGTTGGATGTGCTGACAGCTCCGCTGTCCTCGGTGCGCCCCGAATACATCCCCACCACCACGGGCTTGTCTTTCAGCGCGGGATTGCGAAGTTCTTCACACTGGGCAAAAAAATAGTCCAAATCCACAAGCATTATGACTCGCAAAGGCAAATTGCTCACTTCTCCGCGGCGTTCAGCATCCATGAACCATCACAGGCAGCTGTGTTCAGCTGGGCTAAGCCTTCTCTGCAAACGCCAAACTTCAATTCGTTTGCCGCAGCTAAGTCCCGCATGTTTTTCATGAGTTTCAATCGGAATTCCTTTGGCAGCAGCGTGCTTCCACCTATTTTTTCGCCCTGCTGGAAATAGAGGGGTTTCAGTTTTTCTGCCACCTCGGGCATTGCTGCGGCGAGTCGGAGCCAGTTGTCTGGCTTTGCCTTGTAAGTGGAGCTTGTGATGTGTTTGACGCCGATGCTTGCGAGGGTGGCCAT
>JBGOXQ010000013.1:0-15435 GCA_041479225.1 Bathyarchaeia archaeon | reverse complement strand
ATCAACACCTGCATCAAATGCTTCGTCGTGACTGTCCCCTTAAACTCTAACCCTGATTCATTCAGGTGACCGTTAATTTGCTCTTTTAATAGTTTGTCTTCCTTTAAAATCTTGTTAACTTTCTTCAACGTACCCGCACAGCCCGGACACAGCGTTATGATGTTCAAGCCCTGCTGCTCCGCCAATGCTAAGTTTCTAGCTGCGAGAATCAACATCGTTTCATGGCTCACAGGGTCCAGAGGCAGACCGCAGCAGTTGAATTCAGGCATCTCGACAAGTTCTACGCCGAGTTTGGCGAGGACTTTGCGTGCGGAAATTTCGTAGGCGGAAACTCGGTATGGAATTGCGCAGCCGAGGAAAATCAGGTACTTGTTTTTGGCTGGAGCTTTAGCGGTTGCAGCATTAGGTGTGGTTGGTGTGCTCATTTTGCTTCACCTTTTTTCTCGACGCATTTTGCTATAAAAGCCACGCCTCTGAGGCTTTTCTTGACGCTCTCAGGGTTGCCCTTTGGAAGAGGCGGCAGACCTGTGGTTTCGCGTTTTTTTATGCGTAAATCGGGAATCTTGAAGGCGTAACCTGACTCTAAGACGCTTGAGGCTTGATCCTTGAAAACTTGCGGGACACATCCTTCTTCGGCAGCCAAGTTTCTGAGGACGCGGATGACGCTGGCTACTTCCACGTCTTGTGGGCAGCGGTCGGTGCATGTGAAGCAGGCTGCGCAGAGCCAAAGAGTGTCGCTTTTGAGAACGCGATCTTTGAGACCTAAGGTAGCCATGTGGATGAGGGTGCGCGGTCTGTAACTGTCACTGTACCTTGCGACGGGGCAGTCAGAAGTGCAGGTTCCACACTGGTAGCACTTGAGAATCTTCTCGCTCCCGTGTTCTTTAAGGAGTTGGTACTTGAATTTCGGGTCGATTTCGGACGCCTTTATCGGTTCTCTCATTTGATCTTTCGGCGCAGTTGTTTCTGCCATTTAGACGGTTTCCCCCAAATGAGTATTTGATAAATGTAAAGTTTGGATTCCAATCCTAAGCTTCTGGAGAGTCAGATTTAATAAAACTGTTACCTGTAAGTGATGGCTTGAGGTGGCATGCGCCCTGAATTCTTCAGTTTTAGGCAACATTCTGATGCACCATACGCGCATAGAGGTTCAAAAAGCCCATATCACCTACATAAAGCTTCGGTCAAACTGCAGCCTTTAGTTTCATTCCTACCGCGATTCTCCAAAATGTGCCCAACTCAATAAATTCATCTTGAGAGCCCGTTTTTTAGAAAGCATTAAATGCGAACATGTGCATTAGTGAGGCAATCTGCGTCTTCACAGCGGAGTTTGGAGCAAAGATGAAAATACTTTCGAAAGAAGACTTTTCAGAATTTGTAAATGCACTGATAAAAGACGAAGCCTGGAATGTCATCGGCGTCAAATCTAAAGGTAACAAATTCGCTTTTGGACCTTTGGAATCTGCGAGTGAACTGCGGCTGGATTACGATGTGACGCTGCTTCCGCCAAAAAAGTACTTCTTTCCTCAGCGCGAAACCCTCTTTACGTACAACTTGTCTAATGGGTTTTCTGCAAAGAACCTAGTTGAATCTAAGCCCTCGGTGATAATTGGGGTTCATCCGTACGACATAGTTGCGTTGTTTCACATGGACGAGATATTTAGGGAAATGAAGTCAGATCCCTACTACTTCGAAAAAAGAAACTCCTCCATCATCATCGGAGTTAACATTCAGAAAATGTCCAAGTGGAACTTCTCGCCATTCATGGGCTGTGCCACCGTTGACTTCGGTTACGACCTGATGCTGACGGACCTTGGAAACAGATACGCCATCAGCGTTGGCTCTCAGAAAGGGGGAGAATTGCTGTCGAAATATTCCACGAACCTCACAAACGCTCTCGCACGAGACATCCAGCTTGTAGGTCAGAAGAAACGGGAAATCGTAAACATGTCCCAGCAGAAATTCGACTTCCCCCCAGAAATGATTCCGCAACTACTGAAGATGACTTATGAGGAAAGTGGTTTCTGGGAGGAACATTCTGAGAAGTGTCTGGCTTGCGGTTCCTGCGTCCTCGTATGCCCTACATGCTATTGTTTTGACGTTAAAGATAACCCTGACCTTGCGCTTGAACACGTTGAACGAGTGAGAACTTGGGATGGATGCTTGCTGGAAGATTTCGCCAAGATTGCTTCAGGAGAAAACTTCCGCTCGACGAGACCAACGAGATACAGGCACAGATACTTCAAGAAGGGCAAGTACCTTTTCGACAGGTTCGGGTTTATTTCCTGCGTCGGCTGTGGCAGATGCGGTTCCAACTGTCTTCCCAACATAGCTAATCCAGTTGACCTCTTCAACGGTATGTACCACGAAACACTCAGCATGGGAGCAGAAATAGCCGCCGCAACAAATCCAGATGTCAGCATTCAGAGCGAAGGAAACATAGATTTCGTGCCAAAATTGGCAACAATTATCAAAAAGGTGCCAATGACCGCAAACGAAACATTGTTCGAGATAAAACTGGAAGATGGCTCTGAACTTGGTCACAAGCCAGGTCAGTTCGCTGAAATTTCTGTTTTTGGGATAGGCGAAGCCCCAATTTCCCTCTCATCCCCACCAACCAAAAAAGGAACATTCGAGATTTGTGTGCGCAAACTGGGAAACGTCACAACTAAGTTGCACCAGCTCAACGTGGGCGACCGCGTCGGCGTGAGAGGGCCATTTGGAAACGGCTTTGATGCAGACTCTTTGAAAGACAAAGACCTTCTATTCATCGCAGGGGGTCTTGGAATTGCCCCGTTGCGGTCCTTACTCAACTTTGTTTTAGATAATAGAAAAGACTACGGACGCGTCATGCTACTTTACGGCTGTAAAGAACCGCGAGAATTACTGTTTGGCGACGAGCTTCTAAAATTAGCGAATAGAGATGACGTCGAATTCATGTCTACGGTCAATTGGTGTCCTGAAGATGAAGTATGGACAGGCAAGATAGGCGTCATCACCACGTTGATTCCTCAGGTGAATTTTAACCCTGAAACCACCTATGCCATAGTGTGTGGTCCACCTGTAATGTACAAGTTCGTTCTCGCAGACCTGAAAAACAGGAACGTCCCAGACGATCACATAATCATGTCACTTGAGCGAAGAATGAAATGCGGAGTTGGAAAATGCGGACACTGCCAAATCAACCACGTCTACGTTTGCAAGGACGGACCAGTGTTTAACTATTCCAAGATAAAGGGAATTCCGGAGGCGTTGTAATGAAACCAAAAGTTGCTTTCTTTGACTTTGCAGGCTGCGAAGGAGACCAACTGCAAGTTGCCAACTTGGAAGAGGAACTTCTCACTTTGCTGGGGCAGATGGAGGTGGTAAGTTTCCGAGAGGTTATGAAAGAACATAGCGACAACTATGACATCGCGTTCATCGAAGGCTCTTGCACTCGACTTCAAGATGAGGATAGGCTAAAGCAGATCAGGAAAAACGCGAAGATTGTGGTCGCTATTGGTTCTTGCGCAACAATCGGCGGCATCAACAGCCTACGAAATTACAAGGATTTGGAAGAAGTCCGCAGAACAGTGTATGGTGAACATGCAAAGCTGTTTGACACATATGCAGCTAGACCCATCGACGCAGTTATAGCCGTGGACGCTTACGTGCATGGATGCCCCATCGACAAAGACGAGTTCCTCCAAGTGGTAAAGTCGCTTTTGCTTGGAAAGAAACCCGACATGCCCACTTACCCCGTATGTGTGGAGTGCAAGAAAAACGAGAATGTCTGCGCCTTTGAACGCGGTCAATACTGCGTTGGAACAGTAACCAGAGCAGGCTGTAACAGTTGCTGCGTCAATGAGGGAACGATCTGCTGGGGATGCCGAGGGTTAATTGATAATCCGAATGAGAACTCTCACAAAGAGGTTTTGATAAAGTTCGGTCTTACGGTTGACGATGCTATAGGCAAGTTTAAACTGTATTTCGGTTGGCAGGAGGCAAAACGATGAAAAGCAACAATATAGACATCGAAGTGCACCACGTGACGAGAGTGGAAGGTCACGGCAACATCTACGTGAACGTCAAGAAAGGAATCGTGGAACGATGCGAATGGAACGTTCCTGAAGCCCCAAGATTCTTCGAAGCAATGGTGCTGGGACGCCAATGGAGTGAACTTCACCACATCACTTCGCGAATTTGCGGCATATGCAGCATAGGGCATACACTTGCATCCTTGAAGGCTACGGAGGCAGCTATGGGCTTAACCATTAGTGACCAAGACCTCAAACTGAGAAAACTGGCGTTGCACGCTGAAAATATGCAGAGCCACATCTTGCACTTAGGATTCCTGGTTCTCCCAGACTTAATGGACGTGGGTTCAGTTATTCCGCTTGCCTCTTCCAATCCAGAAGAAGTTAAAACCGTTTTACGCTTGCACCGAACTGCCAACGAAATGTCCAACCTCATTTGCGGCAGAACAACACATCCGCAGAGACTCATACCGGGCGGTTTCTCAAAAATCCCATTAATGCGGGAGCTTAAAGAACTTAGGAAGAAGCTGCAAGACGCCATCCCTGACCTTTTAGCCGTCGCGAAGTTGTTCAGCAGCTTAGCAGGCAAGCTGCCTGATTTCACGAGAGAAACGGAGTTCATAGCTTTGTCCAAACCTGACGAGTATGCGCTTTATGACGGACAAATGGCGTCAACAGACACGGGCAAGGCGCCTGTGAACGAGTATCTTTCATATACGAATGAGTACATTGTGCCAACTTCCACGGCGAAACGGGCGAAACATGCTCGCAGCGCTTACATGGTTGGTGCCCTCGCAAGGCTTAATCTAAACTATGACATGCTGTCTGGTTCAGCGAAGCAAATGGCTGAAATGTTCGGTTTAAAGCCTGTTTGCCACAATCCGTTCATGAATAATATCGCGCAACTTGTCGAGGTTGTTCACAGTGTAGACGATTCAATTCGCCTGATAAATGAGCTTGAAACTGCTGGCTTACAGCTTCAGTCTGACTACTTTAAGCCAGATGTGAAGGCGAAGGCTGGACATGGCGTGGGCGCAGTGGAGGTTCCAAGAGGCATACTGTTCCATGATTATACGTACAACGCGAAAGGTGTGTGCACAAAAGCCAACTGCGTTATCCCGACCAATCAGAACCACGGCAACATCGAGCTAGACATGAAAGCGCTGGTACCCAAGATATTGGATAAAACAGAAAAGGAAATTGAGCTGAGCCTAGAGATGCTGGTCAGAGCTTACGACCCATGCATTTCATGCAGTACCCACTACGTTAAGGTGCATTTCGTCTAGGCATCTGCTTAGGTCGATGCGACTTCGGTTTCTTGCTTAGGCTCTTGTTCTTTCTTCTGAAACGAGGCGTCTTGTTTTTTCTCTTCAGGAACCACTGGTATGCTTTTTGGTTCGGGGCATTGGGGGGTTTCGTTGATTTCCTCTTTGAGGCTGAGCGTGCCTTTCACGGTGCCGTCTTTCATGTACTCAATGTTGAAGCCCATTTTCTTAGTCAAGCTCAACGCGCGATAATTGTCAGGTAGCATAATGGAGTAGATGTTTTCTACGCCTTTTTCTTTGGCTATGTCAAGCACGTAATCCACCATCTTTGTGCCTAAACCCATGTTTTGCCATCTGTCGCCCACTATGAAAGCCATTTCGCCGCTTTTTTCGTCGAGTTCGATGCTTAGGCGGCTTACGCCTAGGATTCGTCTCCGTCCCTCCATAGTTGTCTCTGCGACTATGGCGATTTCGCGGTCGTAGTCGATGTTACAGTATCGTACGCGCACTTCATGAGGTGTGTCTTTGAGCATTTGGAAGAAGCGGTAGCGTATGGATTCTTCGCTGAAGTTCTGGAACATCTCGAGCCACATGGGTTCATCTTCAGGTTTTATGGGGCGCAGAAGTACGTCTTGTCCGCTCTTGAGCGTCCAAAGCAGCTCATACTTCTTGGGGTAAGGACTAATAACCATGTGCTCATGAGGGTCAAGCTTCTTGCAAACAAGCGCCTTATCGATTATTATTCGCGCATCCAAAATGCAGACATCCGTCTCGTTTACCAGAAGAGGGTTGATGTCTATCTCTTTGATTTGAGGGAAATCCACGAGCAATTGCGAAAAAAGAAGCAGGGTTTCTTCCAGTTTCTTGATGTTCGCTGGGGGCGAGTTCCTGTAGCCTTTGAGCAGTTTGTAAACTTTGGTTTCTTCCATCATGCGTGTTATGAGCGTGGTGTTCAATGGTGGAAGTCCCATGGAGTAGTCTTTGAAGAGTTCGACGCCTACGCCGCCCATGCCGAACAGAATCACTGGTCCAAAGATAGGGTCGGTTTTCCCGCCAAGGATGATTTCGATGCCTTTTTTCTGAACCATAGGCTGCACGGTGACGCCGATGATTTGGGCGTCAGGGTTGTAGGCGGTTGCCCGTTGAATCAAAGTCTCAAACGCCTGTCGAACTTCGTCGGGTGAGCGGACGTTGAGGATTACTCCGCCTGCATCGCTTTTGTGAACAATCTGGGGTGACAGTATCTTCAGAACAACTGGGAAACCCATCCGCTGCGCATACGCAACCGCCTCGTCTACGTTATTTGCGGCTGCGGTTTTGACGACGGGGAAGTTGTAGTACTTGAGGATTTTTTTAGCTTCGTCCTCAGTTAACACTTCACGGTCCTCATCAAAAGCATTCTTGAGAATAACGTTTATTGGACGTTTGGGCGGTGAAGCATCAACTGACAATTCCTCAGGAGTTTCGTATAATAGCTCGACGTTGCGCTTGTACTGGTACATGTACATGAAAGTCTTAACCGCTTGCTCAGGCGTGCTGTAAGTGGGAATGTTATTCTGATTCAAGATGTAATTTGCTTCCTGCACCGCGCCGAAACCCATGAAACTGGTCAAGATAGTTTTGTTCTGGTAACTTTTGCCGCGGACTAGTTCAACAATGTTTTTGGCTATTTCCACAGATTCCGAAACCGCCTGTTGCGTGAAGATGATAAGTATACCGTCAATATTCTCGTCGTTCAGGCATGTTTCAACCGCAGCTTTGTAGCGGTCAGCTCTAGCATCACCTAAAACGTCGATGGGGTTACCGTGGCTCCAGAAAGGCGGCAGAACACGGTTAAGCGCATCAAGCGTTTTTTGACTAAGTTTAGCCAATTTTCCGCCCCCTGCAATTAAGGCATCGGTGGTCATGACTCCAGGTCCGCCAGCATTAGTTATAATTGCCAAGTTTGGTCCTCTGGGCAACGGTTGAGTGCCTAAAACCTCTGCAGCATTGAACAGGTCAGCGATTTCTTCCACTCGAACTATGCCTGCACGCTTGAACGCTGCATCATAAACGTCGTCTTCGCCTGAAAGCGAACCCGTGTGTGAAGCCGCGGCTTTGGCGCTTTCGGTAAATTTGCCAGCTTTCACTACAATTATGGGTTTGGTCCTGGAGAAGTGGCGTGCTGCGCTCATGAACTTGCGGGCTTCGGTGATGCCTTCAACATACATAAGTATGCTTTTGGTTTTCGGGTCAGTACCGAAGTAGTCTATGAGGTCGCCGAAGTCCACATCAATCATGGAGCCGACAGAGACAAAGTTGCTGAAGCCAATGTTCTCATGTATTGCCCAATCAAGAATGGCTGAGCCTAAGGCACCGCTCTGCGAGAGAAAAGCCACGTTTCCAGGTTTCGGAACTTTGTCAACGAAGGTCGCGTTCAAACTTATTCTGGGGCGGATGATGCCTATGCAGTTTGGACCAACTACGCGTATGCCGTATTTTTTGGCGTTTTCAAGAATCTTTTCTTCCAATGCTTTGCCTGCGGGACCTGTTTCTTTGAAACCTGCTGAGACGATGATGACGCCTTTTATGCCTGCTCTTCCGCATTCTTCCACAACGTCGGGAACAGTTTTGGCAGGCGTGGCAATTAGGGCTAAGTCCACGGGTTCAGGAATCTGCTCTACCGTGGGGTAGGTTTTTACTCCGAGTATCTCGGGTTTGCGTATGTTAACAAAGTAAACTTCACCTTGATAGCCGTTTTTCGTGAAGTTTTTGACGATGGCGTATCCGACGGAGCCTTCTGCGTCGCTTGCGCCAACTATGGCTACGCTTTGAGGGTTGAAGATTTTGTCAAGGTTTAATGTTCCCATTGTGATGGTATCCTTCTTCAGTTTACGGTCGTGAGTTTGGGGAAATTAAAAGCTTATGGATTCGCACTCACTCTCTTCTCGAACAATACTTCTCAAACACCCATAGCAATCAAACTCAGGTGCCCTGAGGCTGGGCGATAAACCTACAGAATCAAAGCTCATTTAATGTCTTAATTGTTTGTTGTTGCCTCAGCACAGTCACATCGGTTTAAAGGTTGCTTTAGCTGACGACTTAGCACAGGTGAAAAATTATGGTTTTAGGTCAAAAACTTTGGGAAGGCAAAGGCAAAAGCGGAATAAATATCATAAAATCGATTAACATGGAAGGCGTTACGTCCATCTACACCTGGTCAGTTCAGGTGAAAGGGTACGGAACCGCCAAAGGCGTGGACGGAGACATCAGCGTTACAGCGAAAAGTACGATGCCTCCAAAAGGCGTCGCTGCAGCAAAAGACCAAGGCATGTTCATGACATCAACTGGAGAGATGGCTGTTTTGAAAGGCTTTGACTTGATGCGGATGATGGGAGGGAGCCCCACAAGCGTTGGCTTGTACAGCTTCATGGCGATGTCGGAAAAGCTCGGCTGGATGAATGACTTGATTGCGCTGGTTACGTTCGAAGGTTTGGACCCCATGTGGGAAACATTTACCGTGACTATCTACGAGTGGAAGTAAGCTCCAAATCCCAACCGCAATTTCTTTTCTTTTTTCTTGCTGAGCCCTCTATGTATTCTTAGGCTTAAGCGAAAGCTCAACGGGCTCAAGGATGAATGATGTTTCCACCTTTTTCATCTTGAATTTAGTCACCTCAACGGTTTTGGTGAAGTATGGCGCATCAAGCGTCATGGTGTGGTACTCGCCGAATTCTCCGCAAATATCTAAGCCGTTTTTCTCGTGCAGCACTTCCATTTCTTTGACGGCTTGAGCGTCAATTATTCTTCCCAGCCAATCCGCAGTCAGCCAAGGTTCTTTGACGCAGGTATACATGACTTTGAAGCCGCCTCCGATGAGTTCTTCGAGTTTGGTTTTGCGGTCTTTTTCCCAGAGCGGCTTGAGGACCTTTACATCTGTGTCTTTGCAGACTTCGTCAATCCATTTACCGTGGAAATTATCTACCGTTATATCTCCTGTCACGATGGCTTCGATGCCGTACTCGTTTTTCATTTCAGTGATTGATTCTCTGTACGACTCAAGATAAGGAGGGCTAAGTCTGTCCCACAGAAAGCGTCCTTTCAGAGCTTCAGATTGGAGTTTTGTGATGACTAACGGATGTGATGGCGAAGGCGTTTCCCACATAAAGTTAACAAACAAAGCGACCTCATGCTCTTTCATGGCTTTATAGCAGGCCAAAGCGGAGTCTTTGCCACCCGTCCACGATACAGCAACTTTCATGCTTCCTCACCGAGGATTCGTTCTGCATATTCAACGTGGCTTTTCATGTTTTCACCATTCACAATGCAAATTTGCTCACATGTATTAGCAATCATCATAATTCTAACCATATAAATACCTTACCTAAATCGCCCTGAACAAACGTTAAACCAACAAAGGGCAACAAACAAGTTCTCCGCTTTCAGTGCTTAAGTCAGGCTACAGAATCCTCAAGCACAAAACAGAGTACAGCACTGGAAAAGCACAAACAGCCACTTTCCGTAACAAAAAGTAACCAATTTGTGAAACAAGCCCTAACCATAGAGCCAGCGCCTAGTTCTTCACCATAAAGTTTAAGGGTTAAGCCTTTGTTTAGGATTCGAGTATTCTATATTCGAGGTTTGTAGTGTGAGCATTAAAGGGCTAACTGTAGAAGAGCGTAAAGCCGAAGTCCTCATAAAACTGCGCAAGTACAAGTTAATTGAAAAAGAAAAGTTCGAAGGCGCATTCGGCTACATCGTAAACATCCCAGAAGACAAAGAAAAAGCCATAATTTGGTGCATACTCGACCAGGCAACCGTGGGCATAGTCTCCATGAACCAACTCTACAAAGTCATGAAAGAAAAAGAGCTGGAACGCGCCATCGTCATCACCGAAGGACGATACACACACGCCGTCAAACAAGGCGCAAAGAAAAAGAAAGTTGAGCTCCTGCTGAAATCTTTCCCAGTCTTCGACATCTTCGAGCACCTACTTGTTCCCATGCATGAAATCCTCACACCGAAAGAACGCCAAGACCTCTTAGACCAATACAAGATTAAGCCATACCAAATGCCACAGGTAACATCCACAGACCCCGCAGTCAAAGCCATAGGCGCCAAACCCGGCGATGTGCTCCGAATCATAAGGAAAAGCAGCACGGCAGGCGAACACATCGCATACCGCTACGTAGTAGAATAAGAAAAGGAAAATCTGCTATTTCCCAATTATTACTTCTGTGGACTTAATAATAGCTACAACTTCGTCGCCCACTTTCAGCTCCAAGTCTTCAACAGCTTCTTTTGTGATAACAGCAGTGATTGTAGCCGGCACTTTGACTTCGATTTTAACTTTGGCAGTTATGACACCCTTCTCAACGGCGACTATTTTCCCTTTAAGATTGTTTCTTGCGCTTAACTTCACATTTTTCACCCCCACATTTTTCGCATCAGCCAGAAACTCACTCAAACAACCCTCCAAACGCGTGTACTCTTCGAGTAAGGTTTTGCCTGTCTCTGTAAGTTTTGCGCCTCCGCCTCCGGATTTGCCGCCCTTGTAAGTTTCGACAACTGCTTCTCCCAAGGCATTGTGGATTTCCCGCACGTAGTTCCAGACGTAGCGGTAGGACATGTCAAGTTTTGCTGCGGCTTTCGAAAGGGACTGTTGAGCTTCGATTTCTTTGAGAATTTCTGCTCCGCCTTTGCCCAGCAACGGTTTGCCTCGGTACTCTATCCAGATTTTGCCTGAGGGCTTATGTTTTTCGTTGTGAGTGAGCATCCATTAGGGGTATGAGGGGAGAATGTTAATAAATGTATGTTGATGGGCAAATGCTACCTCAAAAATCGAGTTCCCCGTTTATGAATTTCCGGCTGACTTCACTTTGAGGATTGTTAAAAAATTCTGCAGAGGATGCCATCTCAACAATTCTTCCCGCATGAATATGAATCACGTAGTCGCCTATCCGTTTAGCCTGACTCAAGTTATGAGTAGAGATAATTATGATGTTTTCAAGCTTTTTCCGGGCAACTATGGCTTTTTCAATTATAGCGGCACTGTTCGGATCCAGATTCGCCGTCGGCTCATCGAGAAGCAGTATCTGGGGTTCAAGCAGGAATGCTCTTGCCAAAGCGATTCGCTGTTGTTCGCCCCCTGAAGTTTTCTTTGCTCTTCTTTTCTCAAAATCCCTCAAGCCTACATCATGCAACGCTTGGGATATTTCTTCTTTGATTTCAGGGTCTTTTTTTCCTCTGATTTTTAAGCCGTATACCAGATTTCCATAAACTGATCTGGTGAACATGGATGTTCTCTGGAAAACCAGAGTGGCGATTTGCCGCAGCTCTCTATCGGATTTATTTTTGTCATTGAACAATATGGTGCCTTTGTCTGGCTTTTCTAAGCCTGCGATTATTCTGAGAAGGGTAGTTTTTCCTGCGCCGTTGATTCCGATGAGTACTATTATTTTGCCTCCTTGGGCATTGAAGTTTACTGACTCCAGCGCTTTAACTCCGCGATAGTTTTTTTCGATTTGATCAAGACTTAGGCTTGCGGTCATTGTCCCCAGTTCCACCAGGTGAATAATCGATTTTTCTTATACGAAGTGTCCTCTTGTCTTAGCCGCTCTATCAAGGCGATTACAAGCGTGATACTGAAAACTATTGTTAGCAAGACAATGGCATATGCCATGGCAATTTGGAATGCGCCGAAGTTAATCTGCACTGCTATCGAGGTGGTTAGTACGCTTGTTTCGCCATACAGGTTGCCGCCGACGATGGTAGCGATGCCGAGTTCTCCGAAGCCTCGGTTAAACGCTGCGGTTACAGCAAGCACCATGGACCATACAGTTTCCCGAATTATGGTTATGTCTGTTCTTAATCCTGAGGCACCCAGCGTTTTCGCCAAGTCTCTCAGTTGAGTGTCGGATGCGCCCAGGGCACTGGCCGTGAAGCTGACAATTATTGGGGTAACTAAGATTGATTGCCCTATCATTATGCCGTTGACAGTAAAAAGCAAATGAAGGAACCCGAATTCTCCTTGCCTAGACAAGAGAAGAAAAAGAAGCAAACCCAGCGCCACCGTTGGCACCCCAATCAACGCGTTGAAGAATCCTTTGATGATCCATTTGCCCCGGAAAGAATAGAGTCCGAGGGCAACTGAGATGGGGATGCTCCAAGTACATGCGAGGAGGGTTCCGACGCCTGACACATATAGAGTCCGTAAGACGGTTGCGTAAAATTCAGCATTTCCGCTGAAGATTAGTTGAAATGCTTGCTGAAATGCTTGCACGATAATATCGGGCATGGCAGTCACAAGCAAATAAAGAAAAGGGGTTTTTGAGTCTTTTGATGCATTAGCTTAGGGGCGCTCCTAATTTTTGGTGATTGTTTGCAATGTTGCAAGTGAAAGGTCGCTGTTGAGTAAAGGTTGAGAAGCGTCGCTTCGCGGAGGGTTAATCGCTGGTTGATGGCTATCAGTCATGAGTTGAAGTGCGGGGTCAAATGCTATGGCTGCGACTGGAATTACATCGTAAGAGGCAGAATACAGGGTATCTGCGTTATAGCGGTACTGGGATGGGCATTCGTTTCCGTTAGCGTTGATAGCGTTGGTCGCGTTGATATAAGCATAACCTTGAACCCAGCTGAGCAGCGTGGCGTTAGGTGAAGTGCCTGTTGCCAAGGGCACGAAAGGACTGAACAGCTGTTGGTGGTATGCTGATATTCCATAGTCTGCTATGACTTGTTGCCCTTCAGAGGAGACGAGCCATGACACAAAAGTCATCGATGCACTGAAATGTGTTGAGGTAAGGTTGGTGTTTTGAGGGTTGTCAATTATAGCGCTATAGACGTTCAATAGCGCTTGTTGGCTTTGGATTTGGGGTTTGAGTTGTATGTTTCCGTTGTCATAGTATGCCAGATAAGTGCCTGTATCTGCAAGAATATATCCAGGTGGGCCTCCGCCGATGCCGTTGTTAGCTACGAGCAGGGTTGCTCCCATACCTTGACCTGTGGAGTGAAACCATGATGTTTGCTGAAGCAGTTGGGTATAGTTGTAGCCTGCGGCTTTCCAAAGATTCTGCTCTGCGGTGGCTGTGCCTGACCCGTCATTTCTGGTGACCCATTGAACTTGGCTATTTGTTTGAGCAGCGGTGTAGAGTTTTTGTAGGGCCTGGTTCACATTGGTCATGCCGCTGATGCCGGCGGGGTCGTTTGCGGGTCCGACGACTATGAAGAAGTTGAAGGCTATGATTTTGCGGTTAACTCCGTATCCGCCTGTTAGAAAGTTAATCTCTTGTGATGGGGAGTGGACTAATATCATGTCCGCATCGCCTCTTTGGGCGGTGGCTATAGCGGCACCTGTCCCTTGAGCGACGAAGTTCACGGTTATGTAGGGATATTTAGCTTCAAAGGCTTGCTTTATGGTGCCTGTTGTGTTGCTGTTTATTCCGATGTCTTCTAGTCCTGTGTCGTGGAGGCTGGTTGTTGTTGCAACTATTAATGTAGTTGGACTAGGAGTCGGTGTTGGGGCGGGCGTTGGCGTAGGCGTGGGGATGGGAGCTTGCGATTGGGTGAAATAGGGTGTGGGAACAGGAGTTGGTGAAGGTGAGGCAGTGGGTGAGGTAGTGCCTGATGGGGCTGGCGTTGGCGTTGCAGTCGTTGTAGAAGACGGTGACTGAGTTGGCGCCGCAGTTTCTGATGCAGAGGGAGTTGGGGTTGGGGTAGCGGTCGGGGAAGGCGAGGGGTTGGCTGCAGGTTGGGTGGTTTGGATGTAAGCGTACGCGCCTATGGCTACTACAATTATTGCTATGAGCACAATTGTTAAAATTTTGGCTGTCGCGTTCATAATTATCACTTTCAAACGCTTACTTGCGACATGCACATATAAACATATCGAGTCGCGTTGACAAACAAAATAAGCAAAGCCCTAAATATCAAACTATATACCGTGCCTCAAACCAATGTTATGGCAAAAAACTAGGTGTTGTTTTGTTTTCAGCACACAACTCATCCAAAATAACCAGCGCTTGACCTAAGGGTGAATTCAGCCTTGCCGCCAATTCAGCCGCAGTAATATCTGGCTTTTGACGTGATATTGTCTCGCGCGTGTATGCTTTGTGAGTAGGGTACATTACGCTGGCATGGACGGTTTCGACGAGCAGTTGCCACAGTTTTTCTTTCGTGTAATCTCCCAAATTCATAGACATCAGCACACAGCATAAGGGCAACAGGGTTATTCAGGTTACGGTCTATATATACCGCTTTGCCTCAAGACTACAGTTGACATCCTTAACAACAACAACTACCCTTTTGCAGGTGGCTTGAAGCCACATTCCAATCAACTGAAAGCACCATGCATCTGTCTTCAACTGACGCAACACGCCTTTTCAGACCTTTTTACGCCTTTCCGCGCCTAAAAAAGACGCATGATAAACCAGTTTCACAAACAGAACCGCAAAAGCAGCCCAAAACACAAACAACCAACCCAAGAAGGGGGGTATAGCTTCAGAGAGCAAGACCACCCACTCACAGCACAACAAGAATCTCCAAACCAATATTCAGAGACAAAGCCGACAAATGCATAATATTAATAATTTGCCTCGACCAAAATAATCTTAAAGACTGTTTTTATAGAAACCATGCAAAGTGGTTATAACTGCGTAATTAGGCATTCAGCTTTCAAGTTTGCTTTCGCAGCACTCCATTTTCGGCGCACCAAACCCAGCGAACCATATGATTTTTACGTCGTTTTTATTGGTGACTTAAGATTTCTGAGTTTGATGGTAAGGTCGCATTTTCAGATTCATCTTCACGTGCAATATTCCACATCCCTTCAAAGTGGCTCGCCATTATTTTCACAAAATTCGGATTGTTCGACCACAGGCTAGGCACATCCCTTTCAGGATTTGTAGATATGCACATGTTCACTTCTTTCTCATCGTAGATTACAGTCTTTAGTTGGATATGATCAAGAGAATATTTAATGCTAAACAACGGATTCTTGTTCAAAGTTCTCAGAATCTTTAGCATTGACTTGTCATTTTCATGCTGTTCCGTGATTATTCGAATTCTTATCCCCTTCTGCATAATCTCCTTAAATTCCCATTGCAGAAAGTGAAATAATGCAGGTTTGATGCCTTCCCATGTGCCAACAATATCTATGCTCTTTTGGGCTGTTTTGTTAT
>JBGOXQ010000012.1:0-15650 GCA_041479225.1 Bathyarchaeia archaeon | reverse complement strand
GAAATGCGTTATATCGCTTTGTTTGAAAGCATAAGCGGCGCCAGCGTGAAAGACTGCATCGTCGACGAAGTGGAAGCACGAGCAATATTCATCGTTAATCCGGGGCAAGTGGGCGTTGCCATAGGCAAGGGCGGAAGAAACATCCATACCCTTGAAAGAATGACTGGGAAAAAACATGAGATTATCGAATACAGCGAGGACCCAGTGCAATTCATAAAGAACGCCCTGAAACCCGCAGCAGTCAGAGAAGTCCGTGTATCTGAACGGACCGATGGCAAAAAAATGGCGGTCGTAACCATTAACCCGAAGGATAAGGGTGTTGCTATAGGCAAGAACGGCAAGAACGCTGAACGCCTGCGCTTTTTGGCAAAACGGTATTTCGACATTCAAAACGTAAGCATCACTTAGTCTCCTAGGTTTTCTGGGACTAAGCGTTTGCTTGTGTAACGTAAGTTTTCGTTTCTTTTTGCTCTTGTTTTTCGTTTGGTTGAGTAACATTTTTCTGTTTGCATTGGACAATTGGCTTCTTTTTCTTTTCTGGCTTTGAGTCGGTTTTGGTTTCGTGATATATATTTGCAGTTCGTAAGTCTTTATTACGTCTAAAGCCTAAGCCTTTTGCTATTAGCTGTCCATCCGAAAGAGAAGGGCAGTTTCTTCGCCAAGATGACACAACATTGGAGACCAAAAATTGACTTTGCCAAAGAGGAATGAGACTTTTGGGCAATTATTACTGGAAGCAATAGATGAAGCATTTCGCAGCTTAGGAGAAAGCGTCAAAGCCTCAATATACTTCCATTTAGAAGACCGGTTTCAAATTAAAAGGCAAGAAATCCCTGAGCGAATTGAGGCTTTTTCAGATGCACTTGAACAAGTTTTCGGTTTAGGAGCCAAACATCTTGAGATTCTCTATATGAAGAAATTTGTACGCCAAGATTGGGGCGCTCTGTGAACCGTTAACACTCAAGCGCAGGGATTTCGAGATGACTTTTCGAGAGTATGTGGATTTAATTGAGCAAAATTTTGAGAAGTTAGACTCAAACGAAATGAAAATGGAGGTTTTCGTGTGTGGTAGCAGCGAAAAGCAAGAAACGCGCTTACGCTAACTTTGTTCTGCGTCTCAGATTGAACCAGAAATAGGAGGTGTGGAGAAAGCATGGATAAGACCGCAAGAATCCTTATTGTTGACGACGATAAAAGCATAAGAAAGTCACTTGGAGCAATACTCGCCAGAAAAGGATACGTAGTTGACTTAGCAGCTTGTGGAAGCGAAGTTATCCAAAAAACTGAATCTGCAACTTACCATGTTGCCGTGATTGACATTCGGCTACCAGATATGGAGGGCACAGAGCTTCTGCGACGCATGCGGGACACTTTTCCAAAGATGCGAAAAATAGTGCTCACGGGGTTTCCTTCACAGAAGAACGCGATTGACTCGTTGAACAATAAAGCTGACGCCTACCTGCTTAAGCCAATTGAAATAGAGGAATTCTTAAAAACCATTCAGGAACAATTGGAACTGCAGGAAAACGAAAAGAGTTACAGCGAACAAAAAGTCGCTGAATTTATAGAAACACGCATGCGCCAGCTATCAGGCCCAGCTTGAAACTCTAAATAGGTCAGGGTTTTCTACCGGTTTCTTTTTTCCTTTTCGGGGCAACCACAGACCCAAGCACAAAAGTTGCAGCCAAGACTATGATTGTGCCGAATATGCCCGCTATTAGGGTGGAAGCATACGGGTCTCCAACTGCACTTACCATGTAATTGGACATTATGCCGTTCCACGAAGACTGTTGACTCTGCTCAGCACCTGAATCTGCAGTTAACTTTTGAACGCCGTCTGGTGTGCGGGAGATAAGCGGCAGCAGAACTGCCAACGAAACAATTATCAAACCAACAATCAAAAGAGTTTTCTTCATGTTTTGTTGCTTCCTCTTAACATTTTCAAACCCAGCACTGTTCCGGGTTGCAAACGCGGAAATGCAATTAACAGCGCAGTTGCTATGAGTGAAGTGACACCAGCTTCCACGAAACCAGCAATGCCGTAGATTCCCACCATCGTAGGCACCGTCACCATTATGCCGCCAGCATTGGCGAATGTGCTGGAAAAACCAATCTCTAAGCCCGTAGCTAAAGCACATAGAATAGCTGATGACCAAGTAGCCATGAATACGCTTGAGCAAAACGTCTTTTTGTCCGTGAAATTTCTCATTAACGCTTTGACTATGTAGAAGCTTAATCCACCGATGATTGCCATGTTTAGGGCGTTTGCTCCGAAGGCTAAAAATCCGCCGTCGCCGAAGAAGAACGCTTGCATCAGGAGCACCATAGTCATGCTGAGCATGGCTGGGAAAGGTCCGAGAACCACAGCTAGTAGCGTTCCGCCTAAAACGTGTACGCTTGTGCCTCCTGCGACTGGGAAAGTTAGCATTTGGGCTACGAATATGAGTGCGCTTAAGATTGCCAGCGTAGATGTGATGGAAGGGTTATAGTTGGCTTTGGTTTTTTTCCATGCCATTATAAGGAATGGAACGGTTATCGCCCATGTTACTATGAGGACTGTGAGGTCTGCAACGTTGACCGTGTGCGTTATGGGGTTGATCGGGTTAAAGATGCCGTCACTGATGTGCATTTCATGTCCTCAGTAACACTTTTATGCATTTTCGTGTTACTCAATGTATAAAAGCTTTTAGGTTCCAAACACCCACATTCCATCGTGAACTTCATGTCAAAAATCACGCGTATAGGCGTAACGTTTCCCCCTGAATTGCTCAAAGATTTCGATACAATCATCGAGAAGATGGGTTACGAAAGCCGAAGCAAAGCCATCCAAGACGCAGTGAGGCTTTTTGTCTCGGAGAGGAAGTGGCTGCAGGAAGAAGCAAACACAGAGCAAACAGGCGTCATCTTGATGGTTTACGATCATGATATACGTGGACTAGAGAGCGATTTGACAGAGGTTCAGCACCATCATTCTTCAATAGTCACATCTACGCTGCACATTCACATCAGCGAGCGAGACTGCTTAGAAGCCATAGCTGTGAAAGGAAAAGCCTCAACAATTAGGCATGTTAGTGATGAGTTAGCTACGAAGAGAGGCGTGAAGATTCTTAAAACTGTGATTGTGACGGTTTAGTTTTTTAGCTCAAACATGCGTTCCAAGGCTTTTCGGGCTTTTTTAGCGACGGTTTCAGGCACTTTAACTACATACTTTTCTTCCTTCAGAGAAGCATAAAGCCTATCCAGCGTGGTGAGCTTCATGTTCGGGCACACCGCACCCTCATAAGCTGTCAAAAATTGTTTGCCTGGGTTTTCTTTGCGGAGGCGATGCAGTAAGCCTTCTTCGGTGCCGACTATGAATGTTTTCGCATTAGATTCTTTGGCATATTGGCACATTTTGCTGGTGCTGCCGATGAAGTCTGCGGCTTTGCGCATTTCGTGGCTGCATTCAGGGTGAACCATAACGACTGCTTCGGGGTGCTGCTGTTTGAGGACTGTCACGTCTTCGGGCTGGAACAACAAGTGCGTGGGGCAGAAGCCATATTCTGGTAGTGGAATGAGTGTTTTGCCTGTTTTTTCCGCGCAGTATTCGGCGAGGTTGCGGTCAGGACCGAAAAGAATCGTGTCGGCTTTAAGTGAATTAATGACCTCTACGGCGTTGGCGCTGGTGCAGCAAATGTCGCATTGTGCCTTCGCTTCGGCAAGAGTGTTCACGTACAAAACGACAGGAGCTTTCGAGTACTTTGCTTTGGCACGTTTAATCTCATCCACCGTAAGCATCTGCGCCATCGGGCACCTCGCGCCCAGCGTGGGCAGAAGCACTTTTTTGGTTGGGTTAAGAATAGCTGCGGATTCCGCCATGAAATCCACGGCGCTGAAAACTATGATTTCGGCTTCTTTTTCCAGCATGGCTTTGCGGCTGAGTTCTATACTGTCGCCGACGTAGTCAGCTATCTCCTGAACTTCGGGTCGCTGATAATTGTGAGCGAGTATGATGGCTTTCTTTTGTTTTTTGAGTTTCAGGATTTCCGCAGATAAGTCTTTCATGATATGTGCGCCTTAGGGTTAGAAGGATAGAAGGGCAAGTGAGGAGATATATATTTTTACCCATTCACACGGCGGTTTGCACGGTTCGAATCGGAAATTTGTAACCTTATGCACTAAAAAGCTGGGGAAAAGGCTTTTCCTTTACTTAAATGAAGGATTATCTTGCAGTTAGGCTTGGCAAAGAAACAAAAACAGCGCCAACCATATTGGCTACTTGACAGGAAAGTGCGGTTATGAATAAGGAGAAACCTTTGTGGACTTGTCCAAAATGCGGAGCCAAATTCGTAGAAAAGAACATGTGGCATTCATGCGGACGCTGGACAGTTGAAAAATTCCTTGAAGGCAAAAGTGCACAGGCGTGGCAACTCTTCGACGCCTTCGTTTCAACCGCGCGGAAATGTGGACCTTTTGAGCTGGCGCTTTCAAAAACTGAAGTCGCCTTCATGGCGCGCGTACGCTTTGCCCAAGTTAAACGCGTCAGCGACAAGGGGATGACCTGCAGTTTTCTGGCTTAAACGCAGAATCAACAGCCCCAGATTCACGCGAGCCGATGAGATTCCACCGAACAACTGGATTTACTTTTTCCGCGTCACATCCACTCAAGAACTGGACGACGAAGTGCTGGGTTGGTTGTGTGAAGCTTACAAGGTTGGCGAACAGTGGCACTGAACAAGGTCTGTTGCTCTGCGGAGCCTACCCCCCCTCTATTAATAGAGTGAAATGTGGGTTGTACTTTGCTTTTGCAGATTTTTAAGGCTGACGCAAACCTCAAAGTTTATTTTATGGTTGTTATGTACAGATGTACAAAATCTTTTATGAGTAGTCATCCATACTTTCAACATTACTTGGAGACGCGCGTGCATATTTCATAAAGAAACTCCTGACGTGATGTGCGAACAAGAATGAGGATGCCTTGCCATGAATGAGAACATCGATTTTCTGATTGAGAAGAAGGAAGCTGAACTTCGTCCGCTCCATGCGCGCATGGAAGAACTTCGATTGCAATTTATAGATGACACTGTGAAATTTGCTGCAAAATGGTATGCAGAAACCGCAAAGCTTTACGTCACAAAGTACTCAGAAATCACGTTAAGCCTAAGCAAAGAAAAGCTTGCCAGCATGAAAGCAAAGGTCAACAAACTGTCAAGAAACGCCGACAAGTTTGTCAAAAACTCGCTTTCAGAGCCGAATGTGTGGTGGCACCAAGCACCTCGCAAGCATGACTCATTTTCTCTCTATGAGCAGCTTGGAAATGACATTGTGGGAAACAGGTTCCCTGAAGCAGTTGACAAACCAGTTAGACGCGCCCTCGGAGAACTGGGCGGTATTTTGGAGCAATTTGGGTTCAACGTTACGACTGGCGCCTTGAAAGGAGCTTATCCCGAATTCTGGTTTACTTGTCCCGCTGGAGAAGGAACGGCACCTTACCCTTACTTTCCGCATTTGCTGACATGGTCGGAAGAGATGCAGGACACGATTCAAAGATACAACGGACTATTCAAAAAAGCCATTGCGCTGTACAACGAAGTGGAAGTGCTTAAAGAGGAAAAGAAGAAACAGAAAGCCAAAGAACTTTGGGATTCCACATAGCAGCGTTTTGTGACTGTATAGTGGCAGTCACAATAGTTTAAAACTGCTTCCATTGTAATTTGTCGTTTGAACAGTTAAAAGTCGTTTTGTTAGAGGAGAAAATTAACATGACAACAGAAAATATGCCAAAAAAAGGCAGCAACAAAGTTTGGTACATAGCTGCAGTCATAATAGTTGTTATCATAGTCGTGGTTGGCGTTCTTGCCTACCAGATGTCGCAGCCCTCGTCAAATCCAACTCCCTCTCCAACACAAGCGCCATCAACATCGCCTTCAGGTTCAGGCTCCGCAGTTAGCAAAACTATCTATGCAGGTGAAAAAAGCGCCAGTGTCTACGGCTTCGGAAACAGCGCCAGCACCATAGACAGTCCAGGTCCAGCACTTACCTTCAAAGTGGGCGATGTTGTTACCTTGACTCTTGTCAACTCTAGTCCAAACATGCCGCATAACTGGGCAATGGTCTCAGACAAATCCACTGTTTCAAGCGTAGTTTTCAATGCACAGATCCAGTCAGGAAGCAACCCAATATCGCCTGGAGCAAGCAAATCAGTAACGTTTACAATTACTCAAGCAGGAAACTACTACTACATCTGCCAAGTTCCAGGTCACGTCGCGCTAGGAATGTGGGGCACTGTAACGGTAAACCCATAGGCCACGACAATCGACTAGACATTAAAATGTGAAGCCAATTGTTCAGGTTCACGGTACCTAAGAATCTTTAACGGATTTGCGAGGCACCCAACCTCTCGAAACCCCCTTTCTTTGTTTATCTGAAAATAAGAAGGAAATGAAAGAACCTATCCAGCTGATCTTACACAAACAAAGAGGTTAACGTTATGTCGCAATCAATGCCTCCTTCGACGGTAGATTGGAACAATCTCTTCAATCTAGCTGGCGTTATAGCAGTCACGGCGGTGACTGTGGTCATAGGCGCCATGATTTACTTCACAATAAAAAACCGCGAAAGAAAAGGACAACCCAAATTCATTCCAGAAATAGGCTTATCCAGAAGCAGAGCCCGAGAAGCCGTGATCTTCGCTGCAATCTCCATAATAATCCTACTCAGTTTAACCGTAGCGTCATATAGACTCACACCCAACGCACGGTTTCCACCGCCAGTCTCTCAGAGTTTAGTTATAGACGTCACGGCTTTCCAATGGAATTTCATGTTCTTTTACCCTAACGGAGCAAATTCTACGGGAGAATGCTATGTTCCTGCTAACACAAGCATTATTTTTAATGTAACAAGTAGCGACGTTATGCACAATTTTGGGCTGATGGATTTCAGGACAAAAATCGACGCCATACCGGGCAGATACAATGTTCTGGGAGTTACCACTCCGCCCTTAAATGGAGACAGTCAATTAAACTACACTATCCGTTGCTATGAACTCTGTGGCGCCGAACACACATACATGGTTGCGCCGCTCATAGTCATGGATCCAACTGCTTTTAGCCTGTGGCTCAACAACCAGACAGCCGCAAAGGCAACAACGCCAGGAGGTTAAAAGGATGGACCGCGGATTCTCCATGAAAGAATGGTTAACTACAACCAGCCACAAACGAGTAGGCATACTTTACATCGTGACAGCAGTGTTTTTCCTAATCGTGGCAGGTTCGCTTGGCATGCTTATGCGAACGCAACTTGCCACGCCAAATGAGAATTTCCTCGACCCTTTCACGTATGATCAAGTTGTCACATTGCACGGACTTTTAATGATACTTTGGGTTCTCTCGCCTCTTGGCATTGGATTAGCGAACTACATCGTGCCACTTCAAATAGGTGCAAAGGATCTGGCGTTTCCGCGTTTAAACGGTACAAGTTACTGGATGTACCTTTTCAGCGGCGTACTCCTTGTTAGCACAGTATTCCTGCCAGGGGGTAGCGCAAATACAGGCTGGACACTTTACGCACCTCTGAACACCATAGAATTCACCCCTCAACCCGGAGCAACGCTTGCAATATTGGCATTGGCTTTATTGGCTGTCTCAGTCACTATGTCTTCAATTAATTTTATCACAACCATTGTACGAAAGCGAGCTAAAGGCGTAACCTGGACGCGTTTACCAATTTTCACTTGGTCGATACTGATGACCATGGCGCTCGCACTATTCGCATTTCCCCCACTAGCAGCAGGACTGGTGCTGCTAACAACCGACAGAGTCCTTGGCACAGTCTTCTTCAGTTCTACCGCGGGAGGCAGCATTTTGTGGGATGAGCTTTTCTGGTTTTTCGGGCATCCAGAGGTTTACATAATTGTGTTTCCTGCCATAGGCATAATCGCCGAAGTTTTTGTGACATTCGCTAAGAGACAGCTTTTCGCGAGAAAAATTTTCCTAATAGAGTTTGCAGCGGTAACCTTTCTGAGCTTGGGCGTCTGGATGCACCACATGTACACAACGGGTGTAAACTACTCTGTGTTACAAGCATTCTCCATTACGACATTGGCTATTTCTATACCCTTCGAAGGGCTAGTTATTGACTTGGTGCTAACGCTTCGCAAAGGCAGAATAAAGCTTTCAGCTCCGATGCTGTTTTGTTTAGCTGCAATATTTACAGTGACCCTCGGAGGCGTCACCGGTGTCTTACAAGCATTTCCAGTTTTAGACTACGGCTTTCGCGGGACATACTGGGTTGTGGGCCACTTTCACTACGTTATGGCTGGCACTGCGCTGTTCGCTTTAGTCGCAGGACTTTATTATTGGTGGCCAAAAATAACTGGAAGAAAGTACAATGAAAACCTCGCCAAATTCACCTTCTTCTTTTCCTTCCTCGGATTCAACCTTCTCTATTTTCCATATTTCTTCCTCTTGGACATGCCCCGAAGAATATCCACCTACCCGTTGAACACTGGATGGGGACCCTTGAATTTTGATGCAACCGTCGGCGCTTTTGTGTTCGGACCCGCCGTGCTATTGACAGTTCTAAATCTTATTCTAAGCTACCGAAAAAATGTGCACTCAGAACCGAACCCGTGGGATGCGAAAGAACTGGAGTGGACAGGCAACTACAGCGGCCTAGACTCAGTACCTCAAGCGATGAGCACATCCAACTCCAAAGGCACAGACACCGGCTTTCCGAACACTGTTGAGAACTCAAAGCTACCCAAAAAGGGGGATTTAACGTGAGAGATGAAAAAGTATACGCTGAAGAAGACAAATCTTCCTTCATGCCGCTCATAATTGCGGCTGGAGTTGCAGTGTTCCTGCTGGGACTTGCAATTTATGTCCCGCTTGTAATAGCGGGTCTAGCTATCATAGCGGTGGCCCTGCTTAAAGTGTTCAAAGACGGGGCGGAAGAAAAGTTCTCAGAATTCAAAGAAGCTGCAGAGGAGAAGTTCCCGCTTGAATCCGTAACAAAGGAGAAACTGGGATTATGGGTTTTTCTAGCAACAGAAATCCTGATTTTCGGATCCCTCATTATAGCTTACGCCTATGTCCGAGTAAATAGCGGTTCATGGCCCATTGCCACGGATACACATAACGTCCTGCTCGGAATGACAAACACCATTATTTTGCTCACAAGCAGCTTGGCAATGATACTGGCGCTTTATTCCGTAAGGGCAGGCAACATGATAGCGGCAAAAATCTGTTTGGGAAGCACGCTTGTTTTAGGTTTCGCTTTCCTTGATATTAAACTTGGATTTGAATGGCCGGACCTCATCCGAAACGGCTTCACCATAAACAGCGGCTTACCTGCTTCCAGCTACTATGTGCTAACGGGTCTTCACGCTATGCACGTTGCAGTAGGTTTAGTGGCGGTTGGATACCTCATGATTAGAATATATAACGGAGGATTCACCAGCACAAAACACGTTGCGGTCGAAAATGTTGGCTTGTATTGGCACTTTGTTGACATTGTGTGGATGTTCCTCTTTCCGCTCTTCTACTTAATCTAGGTGAAAAAACATGCCCGGAATTAAACTCTATATTGGAATATGGCTTGGACTTGTAGCAGCAACTATACTTGAAGTCGTAACACGGTCACTACCTGGAGCAACATCGACTATTGTGCTGATTATAATGTTAATTGCCTCAGCAAAAGCCGTTGTCATAGCGCTGTACTATCAGCATCTGCGTTACGAAGGCATCAGACTCGCCACCCTACCCTTAGCCGCCATTGTAGGCATAGTTTTTCTGGCGGTGTCCGCTGCAATGACTATCGCTATGGGGATGTGAACACGACGCGCAAATCATACTTACCCCTTATTGCGGTCATAGGGCTCGCCGCGATTTTCTACTTTGCAACAATGTCCGTGATAGTCTTCAGAATTCAACCCCCCTTAATGGCGAGTTCAAGTTCATTAAACCAGACACCTACGTTGAACATCGTACTTTACGAGGGAGAAATATCAGGCAGCAAATATGGCTTTGGAAATTCGCCTAACACCTTAACTTCGCCTGGACCAACGCTTCGATTTAAAACATCCGACATCGTGAACATAACCGTCGTAAACGTTGGAAAGATGCCTCACGCCTTTGCCATAACCAACACGCCAAGAACTGGAGCTACCGTGCTCTTTAACGCTGAAATAGGCTCAGCTAATAATCCGCTTCAACCCGGCCAAAAAGGCTCGGTGATTTTTACTCCCAACAACGCTGGTTCGTCATTCTGTTACATCTGCCCAATTTCTGGACATGCTGAAGCTGGAATGTATGGCTCCGTTATAATCAGCACAGTTTCAGGTTCCGGAGGCGGAATGTAACTTTCTGCAGTAATCAAGGCAGGTTGAGCTTCATGAAGCAAAAAATAGACAAATATCTTGAACTCACCAAGCCGAAGGTGACTTTGCTAAACCTGCTTGTTGGCGTTACTTGTTTTGTTCTTGCCGCGTTTCCCTCATTTGACCCGTTGAAGCTTGCGGTATTTGCGTTTGCGGGGTACTTGGCTTGCGGGGGCTGCGGCGTCCTCAACAGCGTCTACGACCGCGACCTGGACAGCGTTATGCAGCGCACATCCAAACGAGCCATCCCCCAAGGCGAAGTCACACCAACAAAAGCGCTGATCTACGGTTCAGGTTTAACGTTGTCGGGCTTAGCTCTAAGTTACTTCTTCTTCAACGCCCTCACCGCAGCCATGATGACTTTGGGCGCAGTATTTTACTTGGCAGTTTATACAGTTTGGCTGAAGCGCACAAGTTCCTGGAACGTCGTCATAGGCGGTTTCGCAGGATGCTTTGCCGCGCTCTCAGGATGGACCGCCGCCGCGAACGCCTTGAGTTTGGTGCCGTTGCTGATTTCGGCTGTGGATTTTCTGTGGACTCCTGGTCACTTGTGGGGTCTAGCTATCAAAAAAGTCGGCGAGTACAGGAAAGCAGGTGTTCCGATGCTGCCCGTCACTTCAGGATTAAGGAAAACTTCAATTGCCATACTGCTCCTCAATGCTGGCGCCATCGCGATTTCTCTGCTTCTGCCCATCTTAGGTTTGGCAGGACTACTGTACTCAGCGGTTGCCGTCTCAGCGGGCGCTTGGTTCCTGCTTGAAAGCCGAAGACTCGCGGTTTTCCCTTCGGAGGCGCGGGGTTTTCGAGTGTTCGTGGCTTCTATGCCGTATTTAGCGTGCTTAATGGCAGGATTAATGATTGATAAAATCCTTGTGCACGTATGATTTCAATTTTTGGTTCAATTTGCTTTTCAGGCTTTAAATAAGGGAGGGGATAGCGCATCTGAGCAGCCAGCCCTCTCTAAACCATCATATTTGTATCCTAATCGAGATTCATTGCAGAAACCTAAGGGGGGTAGGGTGCTATTGCCGAATTCTCAACCCCAAAACATGTTGAAAAAGAGCAGTCTGCGTTATTGCTTGTGAAATTTCAACACTTCTTTCGACGTGACTTGCTCATCAATCCTCAGCATCAACGAAGCCACATCGTAAGCTCGCCTAATCACCGCGGTTTTCACTTCGGAAAGCTCAACACACACATCATCGCAGCATCCGTCCACGCCTACACCGTAACTTGAAGAGCCCTCAGCATGCGCCTTACTCATCTGCACCGACATATCCATGGCATTTAAGCCGTTGTTCTCTGCCAAACATCTGGGAATCTCCATCAAAGCCTCCGCAAAACATTCGACCGCAAGCTGCTCGCGACCAGAAAACTGCCTGCTGAAACTTCGCAGTTGCCGTGCAACATGGAATTCAGTTGCTCCGCCGCCCGCCACGAAGCCGCCGCCTTGGTTTACAGTTTGCAGAAGCGTAAGCGAATTGCGAATTACCAACTCAAGCTCATCAATAGCTTGCATTGTATAGCCCCGTAACAGAAAAGTCGCGTAGTCTTTGCAGTTTAAGGTGACCATTTTTTCCAAACCAAGGGTTTCAATCTCCAAGTTTGCCGCGTTACCTACGTCTGATTCGGAGAGTTCCGCCAAATTACCCCCTACAGCGGCACCCGTGGCTTTAGAGATAATTGCTAGGTCTTTTTGGTCTACCGTTTCGAAAGCAAGGACATTAATTGCCAAGAGTTTGCTTTTTGAGCAGTTGTCTATGGGTTGCTGGCTGAAAAGCACGTTAACGTCCAAAGCGTCAAGTTGTTTCAGAGCCTCGGTCTTCAGGTTTTTCTCTGCCTCTTGGCAAGCAGCCAACTTCTGTGGCGTGTTCACGTCAAACTTCATGTGGAGTGGTCCTTCGCTTGGCATTTTGATTTCTAACCTGTTTGATCCAATGCGTTCGCTTGTGATGGCGATGCGTGGTTTCGCCACGGAGTCAGGCATGTTTGGGTGCAGCTTGTTCTTCTTTATGACTATGCCTTTGATGAGTTTGGTTTCTGAAGTGCTTTCGCCTGGTTTTCTGATTATGCGGATTTTGTCCTTGTCCATCTTTCCGTCTTTATTGGCGATTGCTGCTGCTTCAATTATGCTGCGGCGGATTTCTTTTGTCAATAAGCCTCTGCCGCAGTCAACTGTTTCGAGAACCCTTTCAAGCGCTGGGTTCTTTTTTGAGTTTGCACTTATAATTTCAAGCGCCTTTTTTGCGGCTTCGAGATAGCCGTTGAGAATGGTGGTCGGGTGAACTCCTTTAGCTATGAGTTCATCTGCTTTCTTCAAAAGAGCGGACGATAAAACTACAAAGGAGGTTACGCCGTCACCGACTTCTTGCCTTTGAATCTTCGCTGCCTCTGCAAGAACAGCCACAGTTGGATACTGAATCGCTAATTCTTCCAGAACTGCGGCAGCGTCTTTGGTTACTTTCACGATTTTTTCTGGACCCCGATTATATGACACCATCTTGTAGGCGCCGTTTGGACCCAGAGAGCTGCGGATTCGTTCAGCAGCAAACACGGTTGCGCGAAGGTTGTTGCGCCACACATCCCTGCCCTTGGTGTACTCGTATTTGGGTGAAAGCACATTCATGGTAGTCTGCATCTGCTTACCCGTCACTTATTCATTGGCTGATGCCTTAAAAGCACTTGCTGAATTTTTTCGGCTCTATCAACCCAGCCCAGCTGTAGGTATATATTGTATTTGACTTGAAGAGGAACAACCGCTGTTTTCTCGCCGACCACATAAACATGTTCAGGAACAAACTCGAGTTTGTCACCCCAGTCCCAATTGCTAATTCTGTACTGGAGGTTACCGTAAACTTTGACTTTTACGCCTTTGATGGTGAATTCGAAATAGTAGCTTCGCACGGAAACAGGGTATTCTTTTCCATTAATCACCGCAGGTCGCGGAAGCTTATGAGTTTGGAAATAGACCCCCGTGGGGTTGCAGTCTTGGACTGAGAGGAAAATCTGTGCAGCCCCCTTCTTCGTGGTTACTATTTCCAAGCAGTCTGGGTTCACCTGCACTGTTTTCAAGGCTTCCCCAAGGTCCCCGCTCACAGCCCATTCGATGTTTCGTTTGGCAATTTTAAGGTTTAGCGCAAGGAGCGTATTAATATACAAAGGGTCTATAGTAGCCAATACGGTTGCAAGTTGTTCTCTTATTTTACTGATGTTTGTGGTGTACATACTTATTTTTCCTTTAATTACTAGTTGTGAATGTGACTACCTGTCAAGGATTCATTTTAGGCGATTTCATATGTTACGGTTTTCAGCCCAGTAGACAGACACAGGTAAGAAGGGGACTATGTTTAGGTGACGAGTGGACCTGGATTCCGCAGGTACCTTTGTATGCCGTCCGCTGCAAGATACGCCATGGCTCCCGCAACATGTGTTCCTGCGGTGAGGTTGTCTCCGAAGGTGTCGCAGATTTCTCCTGCTGCAAACACGTTCTCGCAGGTCCAGCACTGCATCCATTTGTTGAAGACTGATGTATCTTTGTTTGCTCCCGTTCTTGCGCCGCCGCGTACGTGATGTCCCCACCAGTCAATATGTTGCGTGAGTTCCTCTACCTTGTTTGTTTGGATGGTTGAAGGGTCACCCATTTTGCCCAGAATGTCTTTTATCAGGTTAGTTTTGGTTACCAGATAATTTGAGACTCGCCATGTGTTTGCTTCCCAGTCCATAGTGATTCGTGCTTGGGGGTCTCCGTAGATATCGGTGTAATGTGGGTCTAAGTCAGCGTAGTGTTCAAGAAGCGGCAAATTTGGTCCAGTGCCTGAAAGTGTGGCGCGTATTTTCTGGGGGATTTTTTCGTCTTTGAGGCTTGCTTTCCAAGCGCTTCCAAAGTTGGTCTTGCTTGGCAAATGAGTTGTAAAAGTGTTAGGTCCACTTCCAAGGTAGTTTCCGAAACTTAAGTTTACACCGCCCATAAACGTCAAATCATCTGCGTGGCTGAAAGCAGGGTTCACTTCATTAAGATCCATTATGCTGTATCCGCCGCCAGCCGCATTTCCTGAACAATAAGTGTTCGCTCCAATGTTTAGCTGAACACTGGCGCTTGAGGTGGTTGGAGTATAACCGAATGTCAATCCCCGTCCCAAAGAGCCCGTATGCTTCACCGGATCATAAGGCACACCTATTCCTGACAACAACATTGATCTTATTATGTTGAACCCCCACAAGCCATTGAATACGACTCTCGCAGGCTGTACATGCACTTTTCCTGAAGAATCATAATATCGTACGCCAGTTGCTTTTCCAGAGCTATCTGTGTCGATGCGGAAAACGTATGAATTCAGCCGCATGTCGAATTTGCCAGAGTTAATAGCGGCGGGAATCGTGGACACATGAGAACTGGTTTTTGCGCCTACTTCGCATGGATAATTGCAGAGTCCTCCGCACCAGCCGCAGTAAATGCACCCGTTCCTCGCTATGCCATACTGGTTCGTGTAGACCCCACTTATCAAGCCACTAACGGTATGTAAAGGAGTATAACCTAAGCTTTGCACGGCAGCTTTGTAAATTGTTGCGGAAGGTGTGTCGGGATGAGGAGGCATAGGAAACTTTGAATCGGGCATGAATGGTTCTTGCGTATTGCCTACAACTCCAATGGCTTGTTCCCATTGTTTGTAGTACGGCACCATGTCATTGTAAGTGACTGGCCAATCTTCGAGGTCTGGCGTGCCACCTTTCACATTGCTCAAAATCGTGTTGTAAGCTGCTTCGCCGTATTTTGCTTTAGTCATGGTCACAGGCTGATATGACCAGGGAGAAAACCTGCCTAAGCCACCACCATAATGAACGCCTACGCCGCCCACTCCATGTCCTAGGGCATGATACTGCACGTTTTTGGTGTATCTTCTAACTGGCAAGGCAAACTGGTTCATGTTGTTTCTTATGCTGAACGAAGAAATGTAAAGCGGATGATCAAACTTTCTCTCCACCGCTATAGCCCATTCATCATCTTTGTTTTCCTGTCTCCAGTCGAGACCGAAGTCCCAAAAAGGTCCTTTCTCTAATCCGACAACGTTGTATCCTACTCCTGGTTTGGTGAGTTCTGCAGCTATTGGCCCACCCATATGTCCTAGTCCAAGAACAACAACGTCGGTTTGCGGATGAACTATCGGAGCTGACATTTTATACTCCGCCTCCCGCTTTCTGCAGATCACTTAAACTCATCGGATTTAACCTGGTCGGCGAGTTTGCAACCATCAAAGTCGTAGCACCTAAACCTATATCGTCTCCCCAATAATTG
>JBGOXQ010000011.1:0-15713 GCA_041479225.1 Bathyarchaeia archaeon | reverse complement strand
ACCCTAAGATAGAACCAAATTCCGAAGCATAAATGCTGGTTTTCAGAAGTTGGTATACAAAAGCATCAACAAAACCAACTAAAAAAACGTTCGCGTCATACTTGTCTCTTGGCTGCGGCTCGTTTTACTTATTACTTAGCTTTGGGTCTTTGGCTTTTCGCTTTGTATTCCCGTGAAATAATCATCGTGGAAGTGACCAGCACGTTAGGCACGTTTCTGACATGGTCTGACACGAAATCTTCCAGCGTATCCAAGTCTTTAGTCAACATTCGGGCAATTACATCATATTCGCCGAAGACTATGTCTGCCTGCATGACTTCTTCGAACTCGATGAGTTTCTGTGCTACTTCTCTTTCGGTGCCGGAACTGACTTTAAACATGACGTAGGCTAAAACCGCCATCTTTTTCACCGATAGGTTATTTGTTGCAAGACTTAATTACTTTTCCATTTACCTCAGGTTGTGGAAAAGCTTTATATCCGCTAAAATCCGCATTTACTGTTGAGTCCAAGCTGACTAAACCAGTGCGACTCAAGCTGATTGTTAAGGTGAATTTGTTTGAAAAAAAACCTAGACTTAAACACAACCGCTAAAGACGCCCTCATTGTCACTGATATCCAGATGGATTTTCTGCCTGGAGGTGCTTTACCTGTTCCTGAAGGAGATTTGGTGATTCCTGTTCTTAACGAGTACCTAAGAATCTTCAAAAGGACCAAAGCAAAAATATTTGCATCCAGAGACTGGCATTCCCTAAATCACATCTCGTTTAAAGCACAAGGAGGACCATGGCCGCCCCATTGTGTTCAAGAAACCGAAGGCGCCAAGTTTAGTCCTGCTCTAAAGCTTCCTAAGGACATAATAGTTGTTTCGAAGGCAACTGACCCGCTCAGGGAGGCATATTCAGTTTTCGACGGCACCGGATTGGAAGACCAGTTAAAGTCGCAAGGCGTCACAAGGATTTTTGTTGGTGGCTTAGCGACGGACTACTGCGTCGTAAACTCGGTTCTTGACGCCCGTAAAATGGGTTTCAACGTAGTGGTGCTTGTGGATGGTAGCCGCGGCATAAACGTCAAACCTGGAGATGTGGACAAAGCTCTTAATGCGATGATGAAGAGTGGCGCTGAACAAATCACACTTGCCGATTTCCCAGAACCTGAAGCATTAACCGGAGACGAAAGCAACATGGAAGTAACCGCTGATAAGCCTTTGACTGAAGGTGACCTGAGGAAGAAAGCCCGAATGAGACCAAAAGGCTCCTATAAGCAAGTTCGCAGGGAACGCGGCTAAACTCGCTCCTTTCCTATTTTTAGTATAAAGCAAGTCCCTTGATTTTTCATCCAGTATACAAAAGCATCAACAAAACACAGTTTGAACCCTGTTTTTTCATGTATAGCTTGCCAAATTCATGTAAAATTTGCAGAGTTGCCTCGAACAATAGCGAACCTTATATATACATAAAACTTGAACGCGTGATAACCTAAAGCAAACTCTGACTGGCACATTGCTTAGGCAGTTCACCTCTTTTTTCAGAGTTTTTAAAGGCTTTTTGGACAAAAATAGGGCAAGAAGCGAAATAGCAGCATTCAAACCGAGCTAATTTTTGTTCCAGAAGCACCTGCGAAGTGTTTACTATCCTTTGAACAAGGTTCTTAGCTTGAAATTTGTCTTAACTTGACCATTGTAGAAGATTAAATGCTTTCGAAAATTAATCGAATGGGCACTTTTTACAATATAACGTTAAAATAAGCGCTATGACAAATGTTGATTGAACTGAAATAACGCAAATTTATCGAATGTTGCTTGTTTTTTCTGTGCAAGTTGCGAAGGCAGGCCTTAGTCTCAAAGGAAGCTGCCATTTGTTCAAAGCCAGAAAAGCTATTTCTGTTTGAGCACCCTTATGCCAGATGTGCAGCGCAATAACTCAGAGAAACCCAAACAGATAGTCCGGTATAGAGAATCTTGTGCTCGTAAGAGTGGGTTGTGTTGATGCTATTGTATACAGACAATTCACGGACGCATGATGCCGACTTGGGTGCGCAGACGGATAATTATGGAAAAAGTATGGTTGAAAGGACATTTATGTATAGAAACGTGAGGGTAGCTTTTGGAAATTGAGCGGGAACTGTTAATTTCTGTTCTGAAATTGACGAAAAAAGGGCCTGTTTCATTTGAAAGTATCAATAAGAGCGCACATGTGCCTATGTCTGTTGCATGGAAATTGCTAGAAAACCTGCAAAAAGAAAAGCTCCTTTATATTGAAGGCGATACTGTTGAGGCTGACAGCGACAGCAGAATAAAGTTGGCAGTGAAGGCGGTCGAGTTAGGCGCGGATGTTGAGCGCATCAGCGATTTTCTGAAGTGGCAGGAATTTGAAGACATAGCCGCTTTAGCTTTGAGGGAAAACGGGTACGTAGTGGCGAAAAACGTCCGTTTCAAACACGCGGATCGGAGGTGGGAAATAGACGTGGTCGGCTGCAGAAAACCCTTAGTTCTCTGCATAGACTGCAAGCAGTGGCATCATGGACTGCACCCTTCTACCCTGCGGCGGATAGTTACGTCTCAAACCGAAAGAGTGCAGGCGTTTGCAGAATCTTTTCCAAATCCGTCCATTGACATTGGCTGCGCAAAATGGGATAAAGCCCAGTTTTTCCCGGTTATTTTATCACTTCTCGCAGGCTCTTTCAAATTCTACGAGGACGTGCCTGTGGTTCCTGTCCTGCAGCTCCAAGACTTTTTGACTCAACTACCCGCATGTACGGGGATGTTGAAGTGCTTCTCTAAGGAATTTAGCCACTTATGACATAATCTTCAAGATGGGTTTTCGGGCAAATTTCACCGCAGGGTAAAGACTTAGTAGGAACATGCCCCCCAATGCGACGAGAAGCCAAGCGGATATAGTTAAAACCGTGAAGGCGGAAACAACGGGTGCAGTGGTAAGTATAAGAAGTGTAATTATGGTTCCAAACGAAATGCCTATAGCGAAACTAGATAGCAAGACTGTCGCGCTTTGAGTGGCTAAGATGGCTATTACTGTGCGAGGCTTTGCTCCTGTAGCTCGGAGGATGGCAAATTCCTGGTGTTGCTCATCGATTGTCAGCATGAGAAAACTGACGAGGCAAAATGTTGCCGCGGCCAACGCAAAAGTAGGCAGAAGCATGATTACTGACCACAGGGAACTGAGGAAGTTAACGTTTTGGTCCAAAACCTGATTCAAGCCAACCACCGCTATGTCGGCATTTATGCTGGTTATCTTGCTTTGTATTTGATTTAGAGTCGCTGAGTAATCAGCTGATGACTCCGTCTGGACGAGAACTACATTGGGGCTGGATATGTTGGCGATGACCTTGAGTCGTTCGAGCGAAATGTACGTGACGTTGCCGTTGTTGAGAGGTTCCAAGCAGACTCCAGTGATTCTGAAAGTTACGTTCCCAATTTTTGCACTTTCCAGAAGCGGATCTGCTTCCACAATGACATTACCGAAGGTCTGTCGGCCTTCGAGGGGTTTGTAGATTGTTTGCGCCAACGAATCACCCACAACTGCGGCTAAATCGTAGCTGGAATTCAAGAATAGCCCATTCAAGTAAGGTTCACTTACTACATTGTCCCCATTAATACCTACAATGAGCGCGTCAGTTTGGCGGCTGTCGCCTTCAGTGATTGTTGCTAACGTGTCAGGGTCGATTCTCCAGCCAGCTACTTCTTGAACGGTGCCCTTCCAAATGAGTCTCGTATCTATTCGGGCAACGCCAGGGGTATTGTTTAATTCTTGAAGTACAGCGTCTGAAATGGAAAATTGCGGGTCTGAATAGTTGAAATTTGCGTTCGCTTCGGCACCTGAAAACGTGAGCAGCAGCTGCGTGTACTGAGCTGCCATGTTACGGTTTGCGATGAGAATCACGTTTTTTCCAATGGCATTTTGAACCCATGATGTGGATGTGTCATTGGCAATGATGCCGCCTGCAATGGATACCGTTAACAGCAAAAAAACCACTGATAGAAAGATTACGATGCGGAGGGTAGCTGATTGACGCCTAAAAAGGCTTCTTGACGCTATCCTAATTGTTAAGCCAGTCTTGGATAGGGGCTTCAACTTGCTTCCTTTGCCTAACTTGTAGTACTGCACGGGCGAGATTGCCTTTAAAGGTGGCATCCGAGCAGCATCAAGAATAGGCTTAGCTCCGAAAATGAGCGCAAACGCAAAAAAAGCCCCAAAGACGAGCACTGCAAACCATAAATTAGGTGCTTTGCTGTAAACTTGGAACATGCCCATATTGATGACCGCGTAGTCCGCTGCATACCCTAGCACGGTGCCTAAGATGCAACCAATGAGAACTACGCCGAGCAGTTCAGCCATGAAGTAGCCAAAGACTAAGCTGTTTGGGCATCCAGTGGCTTTCATCAAGCCGAAGTCTTTGGCGCGTTGTGCCATCATCAAGAACACGATGAAGGCGACAATGACTGCGCCCACTGCAAAAATTAATCCGCCTACAAACAGCAGAAACTGGGAGAACACGTTTGAAATGCCATTCGTCAGAGTGTTTTGTGCGACTGCGGCGATTCCGAACCCGACTTGTTCGCTGAACAGGAGCAGAAACAGGGTGGAGGCAACGCAGGTTGTGAGGCTGATTATTGTTAACCCTGTTTGGAGTCTGCGGCGCAGGAGGTCGTTAACTGGAAAAGCCGTTTCACTCATCTGGGCTCGCCAGTTTTCCATCTTCTAAGCAGAATTTAAGATCTGCAAGGGGCATAATTTCTGAGTCATGAGTTGAGACTATGATGGTTTTTCCTTCATTCTTAAGGTTCTGAAGGATCTGGATTATTCTTTGTCCGTTTTTTGTGTCTAAGTTGCCCGTGGGCTCATCTGCAAGCAGCAACGGCGGGTTATTAGCTAGGGCGCGTGCGAAAGCTACTCGCTGCTGTTCGCCTCCGCTTAGCTGGGCAGGAAAATGATTTGCCCTTTGCTGCAAGCCTAAGGTTTGGATGAGTTCTGCGACTCGCTTCTGGATTTCCTGTGAGGTTGTTCTTTTCCACTCCAAGGGAAACGCGATGTTTTCTGCTACGGTGAGTGTGGAAACGAGGTTGTAGGATTGGAAAACGAAGCCAACTTGGTTGCATCGATATTCTGACAGGGAATCTTCGTTTTGTTCGGCGAGGTTGTTTCCGAAGACGGTTATTTTTCCGGTGGTGGGTTTGTCGATGCCGCTGATCATGTTGAGCAGGGTTGTTTTTCCGGCTCCTGAAGGTCCGTAGATGGCGACGAATTGGCCTTTTTGTACGGTTAGGTTTATGTCTTTGAGGACTTCGATTTCGGTGTCTTCCATAGGATATGCTTTGCATAGGTGTTCTGCCGAGACTACGATGTTGGTTTCTGGTTGCATAGTTGAACAGTGAGTACACGGGGATTATATTCTTTGAGGTACGTTCCTTTACTGGCTGCTAGTAGCTTTTTTCTATGCTCAAGTTTCCCCTGTCGCGCTTAAGAATCCGTACTTTGTCGGGGAGCTTGTTTTTTTCCCAGTCTGCCCAGTTGATTTCTCGGAACGTCCATTTCTTGCCCAAGTGCGCCGCCACGACAGCGTGTTTGTATTCTTTGTCTGTGGGTATGAGTTCGTTGAGGAAGCGGAAAAGTTTGTCAATTTGCGGCTTGGGGAAATACGCGTAGTAAGTAGCGTTTTTCACTTCAAAGGCGTAGGAGTGTTCACCTTTTCTCGCCATGATGTCGGGCAGTGGGTTGAGGCTGGGGTTGCTGACGGGGATGCGGACGGCGTTGTAGCCATTTTTCTGAAGCAGTTTGACGAGTACGTTTTCGCTATAGAAGCCTCTTTTGCGCCATCGGCGTAACGCGATTTTGTCGATTTCTTTCAACGCTTCTTTTCTCCGTTCAGCAAAGCTGTGTTTCTGTTGAAGGCTACATGGGCATAAAAGACTATTGCTCGTGCTTGGAAACGGAAGTTTGGGCGATGCTTCTGTATACGCATACTTAACCCCTTTGCGTCTGGAGAGCATTGGTGATACGTAGTTACAACCTATAATACATCAGCCACCATGCTCACTACAGACGGAAGGTCTTGCTTACAACTACACGAAATATTAACGGTTTAGACTACATCTGATGCTATCAACACACAGATACACCAAAAACAAGCTAAGATACAGCTTCTTTTTCAAGCTCAAAAAAAGCAGCCTACGCTCAAGTGAAGGCTTAAAAAACACTGCACATGAAAGTAAAGCCCCCAAAATTACAGAAAAACGCCAGTAAGTTGCTCTAGGCGCCTTTTCAATAGAGGTAGCAAAAATTTAGTTTTTCTTCCGCCGAGGCGTTCAGGGTTACAACAGGGTCTCAGCAAGCAGAAAAATTATGCCAAAGAACAAGAGCACTCTTCAAACTTCGCAGCAGCAGAAAGGGCATTGCTGAAGCGGAAGCTCGTAGATAAGAAAATAGGAAACAGGTGCCTCTATAGAGAAAGAGATTTTTGGTCTGTACAAGCAAAGTTTTCTTGCCTGAGTGAAAAAAGGCAGAAAATCCCGAAGTAGCCTCGAACAACGCCTCTGTTGGTTTCGCATGGAGATTTTCGTAGGTACTTATATGAGGCCATGGTTATCACCATGACTTGCCTCCTATAGCCTAGCTTATAGGGGCAAAATGAGGGTATTTGTTTATTTAGGGCTTAATTATGGCTTATTGGTTTTTGCACTGGAGAGAAAAAACTAGAGGTTTTCTGGTGGCTTGCAGGTTCGACAATGTACAGGCGCAATTATTGCCCATTATTGATAAATAGCTCATATTTGTACCCTATTTACACAAAAGTCCATAACGGTAGCGCGTATGTTTTTCGAATAAAAAATCGCGCTGCGTCAAATTTGAAGAGTGGAAATTTCCTCTTCAGTTGCCATTTTTAAGCTAAACAAGGATGCCCAATTTTGAAGCCGTTCAAATTGTCATTAATGATTGCCACCACAGTTAAGCTCTCAGAATGTTCAATTAATCAGAAAAATTGTTCGGGCAAACCGACTTCTGTTATGCTGTTGTGCTTTCCTTTTTTAAGGTCAGAAGGTATCCTTTCAATTTGCTGAATTACCGAAATATAACTGGTGAAGCGAAATCCTTCAAAAAAATGGCTATCACCCACGAAGGCAACAAAAAAAGCAATTGAGACGGCACAAAATGCTTGGCTTGATTAACTGCAATTTCAACTGCAAGTATTGCTTCTGAAACCACAGTTTGTTAAACAGTCAGTGAAGCATTTGTGGGCAGCTTTGCAAGAACGTCATTGACAGGACCGCTTTTTTGTTTAACGAAAAACTTTGCGCAGCGGACCCTGAAGAAAAAACAGGCGAACAAATCTTAAAATGAATTTCTGAAACTTTTGGGTCTTCTCAGCTCTTACTTGTGGTCGCAATGTACATGTATAGTTGAATTTCACCGCGGCTAAACAAAAATTGCATCCGCAAAATAGCTTCCTAACCGACAGCCCTGTACACCAACACTTGCCAATGGGTTCTATATCCAGCTGAATGCAACTCTTATTTGGCTTATTGCTTGTGAAACTGTCCTTCTGCAGTGTTTAAGCCTGCGCAATATGAGTACATCCAGGATTGGTTGTTGTTGCAGAGTTCCGTTCGAGTGTATATAGTTGTGCTAGTATTACCATAAAACACTATGTTCACCAATATTCACGAGACAAAAGGCAGCGCAGTAGCTGTATACAAAAGCATCAACCAAACACATTCAAACCAGTCAAAAGCTAACGTAAGCAAGCCGACAGATGATTGGTTAAGAAATGTTAAACAAAAATGCTTAATTGCAATTTTTAAGCAAGCGAATGAAAGAACAATTGGACCGCAAGGTTTTACAAACTTTAATCCAACTAAAGCGGCAATTAGCGTTCAAGCCGAGCCAAGAGTCTGCTCAACATGTTCAAAAGTAAGAAGCCACATGTTTGCCACAGTCCATAACTTTGCCTGAAAAATAAAGACCTTTGCAAATCAACCTAATAGATATATGAAAAAATCTCAAGTGGAAACCTCTTCGCTTCTTCCTTTATGCAAAAAATGGCATATGCTGAATGCCTCTTGAAAACATTATTTGGTTTGCAAGTTCAATTTGCGGTTCAGTCTACAAATAAGGGAAGGGGATAGCCTTCAGAGCAAGAAGGGTCAACATCATTGTGTATCCTCTATTATAGATACGATGCAGAAGCTTTTTTTGGAGTAGGCATCGAACAAGGAGAAAAACCAAAAAACTGACAATATCAAGCTGAACTGCCACATAAGTACAAGGTACGCAAGACGGAAAACGACAGAATAAGCCATTTTAAGACGAAAAAAGACGCGAGAAAAGCCCAATTCAAATTCTGAAGCAAGAAAGCAGCATGTAGCGGGCACAGCTTAGAAAAGAGGGGGGATAGACTGCAGAGAGCAATAGAGGCTAAAAGAAATGCGTAGTAATCTGGAGCATACAACAAAGCGGGAACCAATGTAGAATAGCTCACCATATTATCGATTAACTGGAAAACCTTTTCAACACTCAACACAAATAGACCTATGGTGATTGTACGTGTCTTACTTCAAGGTGGTTAACACAAGCCTCACCTTCTCCACTAGAGGCGAAATTGACTTCATAGACATAACTGACCAGCTCCAAGGAGCAGTATCCAACGCAAACATCAAAAACGGAATCGCGCATGTTTTCGCTCCACACGCCACAGGCATACTTATCCTAACTGAAAACGACCCAGCACTCCTAAACGACATCAAAATCTTTCTGGAAAAACTTGTTCCACAAGACAAAAAATACAGTCATCCATCCAACGCTCACGCCCACTTAAGATCCATGCTTCTTCCGCCAGACAAAACCCTGCCAATCATCGACGGCAAAGTGGAGTTCGGAACCTGGCAATCGCTTCTGTTTGTGGAAACGGATGTTTATCCTCGAAAAAGAATCGTCATCATTCAAGTCATGGGCGAAACATGACCGCATTTCCGTATAGCCTCGTTTGATCGATTTCGCATTTCGTCAGGGAAAATCGAGTTCAGATACATGGAATTTTAACTGCAAGGTGCTAATCTATCAGAACAGGGCATGATTTTTTAACTCTTTATTATAAATTGTGCCCATTCGACAAAATTTCGGAAACAAAAACAGCGAAAGCCTGTATAAAATCCACTCGCCATGACTTAAGCAACGAAACTATTTTGCTTAAATCTTCCAAAACGCCTTCACTAAGTCCAAGTGATAGCGAAAAGTATGATTAAGCTCAATTAACGTGATGCCTTAAGCAGTTTACAAGGCAGGAATGCTTAATTCAAGCTCTTTTTTGCAAACCACTTTCATGATTATATAAGGTTCGCTCAGCTTCGCGCTAACTCAACTTCTAAATCAAGTTGCCCAAAAAAAGAAGACGTTAACTCGTGTAACCCCGTTCCAAAGTTTCAGAAATACTTCACAGAATTCTAAACCCGCAAATCGTCAAATGGAGGAAAATAACAAGGAGCATTTAGGCACAATTTCAGTTTCCCGCAGGTTCGAGTTCTTAAATGCCCAAAACAAATGCAGCAACATGGAATTTTAGCTAAATCATTAAAAACTCAGACAATTAGTTGAGCAGTTTTTACTGTTTATTGTAAATTACAGCAATTCGAGACTCTTTCGGTAAGCACGCAAAGGCATCTCAAAGAAAAGCTTAGTCTACAAAGCCACATATCCACGAACAAGAGCAAAAAACCCTGAAAAGGCCCAAGAAAGCAATGCTGAGAACATGGAAAATATGTCTTAGGTTGCGTTTTTTTCCGAAAACATCCTCATATCTATCCTGAACTGTAGAGCAAAGTGATTTCTTCCTCTTAGCTTTTCATGACTATATATGGTTCGTTTAAGTTCGAGAAAACTCCGAATTTAGAGCAAACTAGTCAAACCAAATAGGGCAAGGAATATGTTACACTTGTGTTTTGTTGATGATTTGATATTCCAAAGCAGACGTTGAAGAAGAGTTATAGTAATGCGATTATTCAAATTCGCGAGGTTTGCCCTTTGTTTTTCGTGGATTAGCCAAAACAGCAGCTCGCTTCAAATCCAAAGGCGTATTTACGCTAAAGAACGTCTTGAAATCAGGATCCAACTCCTGAATAACCAAGGAAGAAACGTAACGCACACCTCGCATATGCTCAACCAATCCCTGCAAATCCAGCGTTCCATCATCAACAGCCAGCTTGCCTGCTTCCAAAGCTGAAGCTCTGTGATAGATCGCATGCATTGGCTCAATTTCTGCATTTGGCCACCTTGGAATCACTGCTGATTTGCCAACGCCTAACTCAAAAAGCAGCTCAACGACTTCACTCGAAATAAACGGCATATCGTAAGCCACAAGCAAAGCGTACTTTTGATTTGCAGCTTCAAATCCAGTTAATGCGGCAAAAAAAGGACCTTTCTGCTCTTCAGTGTGTACTGCGAACTTTATGTGTGGACCCACAACCTTAGCATAAGCATCAGCGCTTTCCTGGGAATTCGCAACCACAATGACTTCATCCACGATTAGGCGAATAGCATCTACAACGTGCTCAATGAGTGGTTTACCATTAAGTTCCAATAAACCTGTGTCCCGCTCGAATCCATTGGAGAATCCGCTGGCAAGCACAATCGCTGATCGATCCACAGTACTTTTCCTCAATTCAAGTGGCTTCTACGTTCATTAAGCCTTTACGGTTGAGTTCTGTTGATGCTTTCGTATACCATCTGCCGTGATGATTTGAAAAATGAAGAAAAGATTGGATTTGAGAGGCTACTTGACTTCGTTGGCGTCTATTTTCTTTGCCATCTCATCCAGCAACTTCGAAAACGGATGATCAGGCTTATCCTGCGCGAATATGAAGTTGCCCTCTGCCCGCAAAATGTCACAGAAGCAAGGCACCAGACCTAACAGAGGAACTTTATAGGTGTTTTTGACTCTATCGTAGAGTTCGTCAAGCCTGTTTTTCGAGTTATAGTCAAGAACTTTGTTAATGACAAGCCCTGTTTTCTTCTCGAACAGGTTGTAGAGTTCCCGCAGCATGCGCCTTGTGCCGTCAACGTCAGATCTGTCGCCAGTTGTTGCCACTGCGACCAAGTCAGCTGCTACGATGGCGTTGATAGATGAGTATTGTAGTCCTGGGCTTGTGTCGAAAATCAAGTAATCGAATGCTTTGTCGTTTAAGAGTGCGTTTCGGAGATAAAGCAGCCTGCCTAATGCGCGCATTTCCCATTTTCGGTCTTTCGCAGACATGTCTCTGATTGCTTCAGTTGCAGGATTCGCAAGACCTATGAAGAGTTTGCCTTTGCCGGAAATTCTCTCGCTTATGTCTATAAGGACTTTGTTGATGTCGCACGTGTTGTTCAAGTAATCGTTAATGTAGCATTCTGCGTTTTCGATTTTAAGAATGGCGAACAGGCTTGGAGCCCTGAAATCCAGATCAAACAGACAGACTTTCTTGCCTTGCTTGGCGAAGGTAGCAGCCAAGTTCACTGATAAGAGTGTTTTTCCAGTTCCGCCTTTATACGAGTGGACTGCTATGATTTTTCCCATGCTCAACTTCACCCTTCAGGTTCCCTGTCTGCGAAGAAGAACGCTTTCCTGCCTTTGCGTTCCTTCTTCAAGTACCCCATTAAAACAAGCTGGTTAAGATATGCACTTTCTACAGCTCGCGCTCGCGTTGTTTGCACAGCGATATCATCCGCAGTAGATCGACCTGACCTGCACACGGTCATGGCTGTTTTTCTAAGGTGATCCGGCATCGACAGAAGCGTCATTACATCTAATGGCACATCTGTAATAGGCTGGAATGGATCTTTTCGATCATGCTTCTGAAGCTCGATGATGACTTCCATTTTCTGGTTTAACCGCTCCAAATTTTCCCTGATTTTTTCCAGAATTACCAACGGCTTATGCCCAAGAATCTCTTCGTTACTCATTTTAGTCCCCCACATCGAGTGTTTATGTGTAGTACAGTTAAACAATAACGTGTCTATTAAGTCTTGCGAAACAGCGATACTTATTTGCGATTAAAAACAAACCTCGGTTTTAATATTTGACACTAAAAAGGTTAGGTCAGTTTGGTTTTGGTTGAAAAAGTATGGGGAAGTTTAGTAGGGTACTGGTGCTTGGTTTCTTGCTTCTTCGACGATTGGCAGTACTTGTTTGAGTTCTCGGAAGTATTTGAGTACAGTTATGCCTCTTTGTGTTACGGCGAACACCACTCTGCGTTTTCCGATGGTGCGTTCTTCTACGAGGCCTTGTTTGATTAGGAATTCTAGGTATTCTTTGAGTACGCTACAGTTTACGTTTGCTTTATACATGATGTGAGTTAGTTTGAGAGGTCCACGGTGTGCTAGGACCTTGAGTATATCTACGTACATTTCGAGTTTGCTGCGTCTCATGTTAAGTCCCCTTTTAGTTCCCTGAGTCCTGTGACTTGATATATATGTTTTGCGTATCGTGAATCTATGTTTTTTCCATTCTTCTGCATCAGAATCCACTTCCAACGTTTGAGGTGTTGAACACTTTTAGTCTATTTTCGAAGGCGGTGACCATGTCATCTATCAATATTTCCTGCAATTCTGTCGAGAGTTCCTTGAGCTCGTTTCCGAAAACTTCTGCCATTTTGGCTTCTAATTCGTCTCTGTCTCTTAGAGTGACTTTTTGTTTCAAGGAAATTCCTCCAATGTCGTTGAACACAAATACGCTGAGGGTATATAACTGGCTTATGAATAAGAGATACGGACTTGAAATTCACATTGCACAAACATGAAAGTTTGCTCTGGAAAAGGGTTGAAAGTGTTCTTTTTGAAGTGCTACCGTTACCCCGAACGCTATCATTGCCGCCAAGAAAGAGGAAGCCAAAAGACATAGAGCACATAAAAAGACTCTGCGACATCTATTACCAAGGCCCGCCTGTAACATCAAGCGACATCCAGAACGCCCGCATACATGAAATCTACATAATCGACGTTGATCGACTACGTGTTCAGGAAATGGATCCGGAAGCGTACATGAAGCGCGCACTGCACAAAGGCGTAATCTTCACACTCAAAGATGAAGCGGCCATCAATCTGCTCAGAACCACGGAAGAAAAGCGAGAAGACGAAAAACTCGACTATTACACCAAACAATGAACGGAGCACTTACTCATGCCATACTACGTGTACATTTTGCTGTGTCAGGACGGAACCTTCTACACTGGATACACAAAAAACGTGGCGCAACGTGCAAGACTCCACGTCAACGGCAGAGGCGCAAAATACACGCGTTCACACAAACCCCAAGAAGTAGCCTACGTCGAGCAATTCAGCACCCGCTCACAAGCCATGAAACGAGAAAAGACCATAAAAAAACTGAGCCATCAACAAAAAGAAAACCTGATTAACTCACAAAACCCACCCGAATGAAAATGCGAAACGAGGGCAAACAGGAAGTTTGATTAAACCAGCTCCCAATAGGAAAAATAGGATGAGAAATATGCCAAAACTCAAGCCCACATGGTGCCAAAAACTCAATGACAGCAAAGGGCTTCCCAAAGTGAAGCCAATCACAGACAACATGAGTAAACGCTGGGGCACAGGAACCATGGTAATTCCCGCGCCTGCAGAAGTAGATGAAGTCATGAGGAAAATCCCTCAAGGCAAACTCACTACGATCAATGAAATTCGTTCAGCAATAGCCAAAAAACATGGAGCCACAATAGCCTGTCCCATGACTACAGGCATATTCAGCTGGATTGCAGCCCACGCGGCAGAAGAACGCAAACAGCATGGGGAATCAGATGTTACGCCTTACTGGCGCACCTTGAAAACTGGTGGGTTCCTCAATGAGAAATACCCTGGCGGCGCGAAAGTACAGAAGAAATTCCTCGAAACCGAAGGACACAGCGTCATCCAAAAGGGCAAAAACTATATAGTCAAAGATTACAAGCAGGCTTTAGCTCAAATCTAAGATCAGTTTCGGAGTCTACTAATAACCACGATTTATCAACTAAAGGTTAAATGAGGAGTGTTAGCACCAAGCCCGTGCAAAGAGGAATAAGCAAGTTGTCGTTCACAGGTAACGGCAGGGATTCCACAGTCATTGCAACCGCAGCGGCCACTAAAGCCAGCCAAGGCGCCACGAAAAACATGGCTGCCAAGAAAGCGAAAAAGAATCCTGCCAATGAACCCTCCAAAGTCTTGGTTTTGTTAAACGGCAACGCCTTTCTCGACAACGTTCCACCCACAAGTGACGCACTGCTGTCACCTAAAGTGAATGCCGCTATCGCGGCGCTGCTTGCGGGTGTAGGAAAAAGCAGCAAAGCAAGCAGAATGCCCACTGCATAGTACACTGGTGCCAAGGTGAACTCGCAGAGTTCAGATTGAGAAGCCGCGAGTCGGGTAATCGCAGAGATAACTGGCATGTTTTTTCCTCTTATCCGCAAAAACTCAGAAACCACATAAACCGCAACCACAACGCAGATTATCAAGGTTACAAACGGAAGCCCAATTAACATTGCGATGATTGGCATGAAGAAACCTGATGCATGAATCAGTTCGCGGAAAACGTCATTTTTTAGAGGCAGCGATTTGGTTTTTGGTTCTCCGTTTAGAATGGGGAGAAGTTTTGTAAGCTTGCCATTTATCACTATGTCTGCTTTTATGCGTATGAGGAAGTCAGGGTTGTATCCTATTTTCCGCAAAGGTTTGAGAAATACGGATGCGTTGTTGCGATCATCAGCCACTATTGCGCACTCGTCAAGGCTAAGCCCTTCCTTCTTGAATATCTGGTTTAAAACCAATAGTTTCCCATTGCGTTCAGTGACATCTCCCCATATTTCTCCCGTTAAAACGCCGTCTTTGACGCCTACTTCGACGCCTACTGCGTGATCTGCGCCAAGCTCAGCAGCCAGTTTCTGCACTAGAATTGTCGGCAAACCTGAACTTATCAGCGCAGTCTTGTATCCCTGTGATTTCAATGAGGAAAAAGCTTCTTTGGCATTAGGCATTAGTGGAAGCTTATCAAGGCTCTCTATGAATAATGTCATTTTGGCGCCCCGCGTTACGGCGAACAGGTGTTTTAAAGCAGATTTTAAGGGCAATATGCCTGTCTCATAAAGGAACCCGAAGAAGAGTATTTTCAGCAGCGGCTTTATACCTAAGCTTCTGCCCACTTCAAAGAGCAAACGGTTCTTGGGTATGAGTACGCCTTCAACGTCGAAGACAACAAGTTTTGGCTTCAGGCAACGAGGTTTCGTCAACACTTTTCACTTCAAACCATTCTGAGAGATGCGAATATTACTTAATGGCGTTTGCGTCATAAAAAGAATTTCCGCTGGTAGCATGCAGGCTTAGGAGGATTCTGTACAGAGGTACTTTTTGCTCTGCAACTCCAACGGACAGCCTCCACCGCAGACTTGCAGCTGAGGGCATTCCTTGCACTTTTCGTCAACATAAGCTCGGCTTCTAATTTTCACTGCAACCGGATGATTCCAGATTTTGCTCCATTTGTCAGTGAGGATGTTTCCTAAGCTTTCAAAATAGCTTTGGCAAGGGTAAACGTCTCCGTTCGGTGCCACGCACATGTTAATCAGCGCTGCGGTGCATGATTTGACGCCTAAACCAGCCTGCACAGGATCAAAGCGGCAGTACTGCGTAGGCGTATACCAGAGGAACTTGAGTCCGAGCTGGTGGGCTTTGTCTCTGATTTTGGGCAGAAGTTT
>JBGOXQ010000010.1:0-15763 GCA_041479225.1 Bathyarchaeia archaeon | reverse complement strand
GATGAGTCTTAAGGATATGATCGGCTTCTTTTCTGTGCTTGCTTGGAAATGCTGTGCAGACGAATTGCGCTTCCTTAGTCAAGCAGCAGCTGTGAAAAATGATGGGAAAGCCTGTTAGTGCCTTGCTGAGTTCCGTCATGTACTTCTTGGGGACACAGGCAATCACGATTGTAATCATCTGGAGTTCCTCGATGGCTGCTAAGTCAGCTCCGATAGCTTCCATAGTTATCAAAACATCTCTCAGGTGATCTAAACTAGCTGATTTCCCTTGGAGGCTTTTTAACGTCGCAGTGAAGTTATCGGCTTCAGCTTTCAACTGCCCGATTTCCCATTCCGTAGATTCTGCGAGGGACTGCCAGTTCTCCGAAGTAACAAGCGTCAAAGCTGGCTTTTGCAGACGGAATATGTCAAGAAAATGTTGTTTGTCAGTTCCAAGTGCCTTCACTATGTCGTTGACGTTTGCGAGGTCTTCTTCTGCCCGCTGAACGGCTCTAGTGTACTCTTCAAGAGTTGCTGTTTCCGCTGATTCTTCGATGTGGAATTGCCCGAAGTTGTGCAGCGCTTCCAGTATGGAGTCAATGTCTTTTCTGAGACAAATTATTGATGTAGAAGACATTCTAACTGGGCGGGACATAGTTCCCTAGCAAAATATTGACAAAACAAAGAATTTAAGGATTTATTCCCACATCAAACGCCTCATTCTACTACATACGTGGAGAACGAAAGAATCAGAAGCAGGTCTTCGTAAGGCAATGCAATTTATTAAGCACAGCATTCAGAGTTTTATTGGGAGAACACGTTGCACGCTTTTGTCATTGGCGATAGCCAAATGGCTACTGGTTTTCGCTTAGTAGGCGTCGAAAGCGTTGAAGCAACTTCAGTAGCAGAAGCGAGAAAAGCTTTTTCTAATGTGCTTGAACGCAGCGACGTGGCAATCGTAATCCTCAGCGAAGAATTCGCCAGTGAAATGCGTGATGAAATTGAAAAATTACGCTTAAGCCGCATTACGCCTCTGATTGTGGAGGTTCCTGGAAGATCAGGCGCCGTGGGAGAAACTAAGATGTCTGATTTGGTCACCAAGACTTTAGGAGTCAGAGTCTAGAAGGAAAAAAAATGTCAAAAATCAAGCAGGGTCTCACAGCAATCGCAAGCGAAGTTTTAGAGGAAGTGCGAATAGAAGCAGAAGCCATTATCCTTGATGCGGAAAAAGAAGCAAAAGAAACACTGAAAGCCGCCAAGGAAGAAGCCGACAAAACCTACGAAGACATCGTCAACGAAGCTAACGCAAAATCAGCTGGTGAGAGAAGAAAAATCGAATCTCTAACCCAAGTGGAAACTAGAAATCGTCTACTTCAAGAAAAAGAGGCACTTGTTGACGAGGCTTTTGACAAGACACTTGCCAAGTTGAAGGACTTCGTGAAAACCGAAGAGTACCAGAGCATACTTGAGGCGCTCATTTTGGAAGCCGCAAAGAAAATGGGCTCCAAAAGCCTCGTAGTATACGTCAACTCCAAAGACAAAGCATGGCTGGAACAAGGCAACCTAAGCAACCTATCTAAAAAGCTGCGTGTTGGCTTGAAACTTGCCGACAAAGCTGAAGAATGCATCGGAGGATGCAAAGTGCAAACCGTAGACGGAAAAATACTCTATGATAACACGTTAGAAAACCGCCTACAACAATTCAAACCCACTTTGCGCCTTGAAGTGGCAAAAATACTGTTCGCAAAGGAGGCTTAAAAAAACGACAGCAAAAGGCACAGTAATCCGAGTTGCAGGACCCGTTGTCGAAGCCAAAGGCATGGCACAATCCGTTATGCACGAGCTGGTCGAAGTCGGCAAAGACCGCTTAATAGGAGAAATTATTCGCTTAGAAGGCGAACGCGCCACAATCCAAGTTTACCAAAACACCACGGGACTTAAGCTGAACGAACCAGTTTTTGGCACGGGCAATCCGCTTTCCGTGGAGTTGGGTCCAGGCTTGGTGGGCAACGTTTTCGATGGCATCCAGCGACCCTTAGAAACTGTGCGAGCACTCACAGGACCATTCATCAAGCATACACATGGAGTGTTGCCGATTTCAAGGGAGAAAAAGTGGCTTTTCACCCCAAAAACCGTGGTTGGAGCGCTGGTTGCAGGCGGCGATGTCATCGGAGCTGTCAACGAGACTGAGCTGATTGAGCATCGGATTCTTGTGCCACCCGGCGTTCAGGGAAAAATCGTAGGCATCGCCAAGCAAGGCGATTATACTGTGGAAGAAATAATCGCTACATTGGAGGCAAATGGGGAGAAAATTGAGCTTCGGATGCTGCAGAAGTGGCCTGTGCGGAAACCAAGACCATACGGGCGGAGGCTGTTGCCTTCTGTCCCACTCATTACTGGGCAGCGGGTCATTGACACTTTCTTCCCCGTAGCTAAAGGAGGAAGCGCTGCAATTCCAGGCGGGTTCGGAACAGGGAAAACCATAACTCAGCAGCAACTCGCCAAGTGGTCAGACGCTAACTTAATCATCTATGTTGGCTGCGGCGAAAGAGGCAACGAAATGGTTGATGTGTTAACCAGTTTCCCCAAACTTACCGACCCAATTAGCGGCAAGCCGCTCATGCAACGCACGATTCTAATCGCGAACACCAGCAACATGCCCGTTTCCGCTAGGGAAACAAGCATTTACACAGGGATAACGATGGCGGAGTACTTCCGAGACATGGGCTATGACGTTGCGTTGATGGCGGATTCCACAAGTCGCTGGGCAGAAGCGTTGCGTGAGCTTTCAGGGCGATTGGAAGAGATGCCTGCGGAAGAAGGCTTTCCTTCTTATTTGCCTTCTAGGCTGGCTGAGTTTTACGAGCGCACAGGAGTCGTCGAAACCTTAGGCGCAGAAAAAAGGACAGGTTCGATCTGCGCTATCGGCGCGGTTTCTCCTCCAGGCGGAGACTTTTCAGAACCAGTTACTCAACATACTAAGCGGTTTACACGTGTGTTTTGGGCGTTAGATTCAGAATTAGCTGATGCAAGGCATTATCCTTCGATTAACTGGATGCAGAGCTACTCAGGCTACATCACTAACTTAGAAAGCTGGTGGTCCAAGCATATTGATAAAGAATGGAATAGCTACCGAGAAAAAGCTATGCGCATACTGCAAACCGAGGATGAACTGAAAAACATCGTTAAACTCGTCGGTCCAGAAGCTTTACCTGACAAACAACGTTTAGTACTGGAAACCGCGAGGATAATCCGCACGGCTTTTCTACAGCAGAACGCTCTGGACCCAGTAGATACTTTCTGCCTTCCTCAAAAACAGTTCAAGATGCTGAAAATAATAATAGACTTCCATGAACAGGCAGAACGCATCGTAATCAAAGGGGTTCCAGTGTTCAAAGTAACTCAACTGCCTGTGATGCAGGAGATTATGCGCATGAAAACCAACGTTCCCAACGACAAAGTCAACTTGTTAGATGAGTTGGAAGCAAGGATGCAGCAGCACTTCAGAGAGTTACAAACGAGCTTGGAGTAAACGAGTATGGCAAGCGTAGGTTTAGAGTATAAGGGTGTCTCGCAGATTTATGGTCCCCTAGTTATTGTAGAAAACGTGCGGGACGTTGGATACGATGAGCTAGTAGAAGTGAAAACTCCAAGTGGAGAAACACGCTTGGGCAAAGTCATCGAAGTCACTCAGAAAGCAGTCACAGTTCAAGTGTTCGAGGGCACAACGGGGCTTTCGCCATCGGAAACGCGCACTCGTTTTCTCGGAAGACCCTTAGAGGTGCCTGTTTCCACGGAGATGCTGGGGCGCGTGATGAACAGTTTTGGCGAGCCAATTGATGGGCATCCAAGGTTCTTCACGGAAGACAAGCGGGATGTGAATGGGTTTCCGTTGAATCCAACTGCTCGCGAGTACCCAAGAGACTTCATCCAAACAGGCATTTCAGCGATTGATGGCTTAGCAAGTTTGGTACGAGGACAGAAGCTCCCTGTTTTCAGTAGTCCAGGCTTGTCTCATAATGCTCTTGCAGCGCAGATTGTTCGGCAAGCAAGGATACGTGGCAGAGGCGAAGAATTCTACATCGTCTTCATAGCCATGGGGCTGGAGCACGATGATGCGGCGTTTTTCCGCAATAGTTTCGAAGAGTCAGGTGCCATAAAGAACGTTGCCATGTTTCTGAATTTGGCGGAAGATCCGCCTGTGGAGCGGATTATTACGCCGAGAGCTGGGTTGACTTTGGCTGAGTATTTGGCGTTTGAGCGGGATGCGCATGTGCTGGTTTTGTTGACGGATATGACGAATTACTGTGAGGCGCTGCGGGAAGTTAGCGCTTCCATGGAAGAGGTTCCAAGTAGGAAAGGTTATCCGGGATATATGTACAGTGACCTTGCGAGTTTGTATGAGCGTGCGGGCAGAATCACTGGCAAGAAGGGTTCAATTACGCAGATGCCTATGTTAACTATGCCAAACGATGACATCACGCATCCCATTCCAGACCTTACAGGGTACATTACTGAGGGGCAAATTGTTTTGTCGCGTGGCTTGGAGAAGCAGGGAATTTATCCGCCTATCAACGTTTTGACGAGTCTTTCGCGGTTGATGAAGGATGGCATTGGTGGGGAACGCACACGGGAGGATCATGCGGATGTGGCAAGTCAGCTTTATTCTGCTTACGCGCAGTATAATTCGGTGCAGTCTCTGGCGACGATTATCGGCGAGGAAGGTCTTGTGAGTAGGGATAAGGATTATTTGCGGTTCGGTAACCAATTTGAGAAGAAACTGATTAATCAAGGCAGAAACGAGAATCGTTCTATTGAGCAGACGCTGACGCTTGCTTGGGATGTCTTGGAGCTTTTGCCTGAGGAGGAACTCACGCGGATTCATCCCGAGTATCTGGAGAAGTATTTCCCGAAGAAAACATTCACTGGAAGCTGATTGTGTGGCGCTTGAAAATGTAAGTCCAACGCGGATTAATTTGATTCAGACAAAGAAGACGTTGAGTCTTGCAGAGTCTGGTCGCGATATACTGGAGCGGAAAAGGGATATTCTGCTGCGGGAGCTGCGGCAATCGATTTATGATGCTGAAAGAGCCAGAGAGGAACTGTCGGAAGCGCTTGCTAAGGCATATCAGAGTCTAATGGAGGCAAATATGGCTAAGGGTTCGGAGATTGTAGAAAACGTTGCATTGTGCTCTAGTTTGGAGGCTGATTTCTTGGTGGATTATCGAAGCATCATGGGTGTTACGGTTCCGGTTGTGGAGTTTCAAAGCGAAACCGAAGTGAAGCCTGATTACGGGTTTGGCAACACAAGCGCAGAGCTGGATAAGGCTTTCAAGCAGTTCTATGCGGCTCTGGAATTGGTTGCTGAGTTGGCGAGAGCGGAAGGCATAACGTTCCAATTAGCTAATGACATTAAGCGAACGCAGAGGCGGGTGAACGCGTTGAACTATGTTCTGATTCCTTTGTATCGGCGAACCGTTAAGCACATTGAGCTGGTTTTGGAGGAGAAAGAGCGCGAAGAATTCGTGCGAACCAAGAGAATTAAAAAGATGATTAAGGAGCGAAGCTAAGATGACTGGGAAAATTGGGGATGTGAAGAAAATCTTGATTCCGACAGATGGCTCTGACTACTCTATGCGGGCTGCGGAGTTTGGCATCAGTGTAGCTAAACTTCTTGGGGCTGAAGTCATGGTAGTATATGTGATTGACACGGTTGTGCTTGAACAGATTGCTCGGCTCACAGACCGAGAAAACGCTGAAAAGGAACTTAAAGAAGATGGGCAACGATATGTCAATTACGTCGTCAATCTGGCGGGAAAAGAGGGTGTGAAGGCTGCTTCTTTGCTGGCGAAGGGCAGACCGTTTGAGCAGATTGTGCATTTGGCTAAGGGTCTGGGGATGAACATGATTGTGATTGGTACATATGGACGAAAAGGTGCTGAGCGAATTCTCATCGGAAGCGTAGCAGAACGGGTAATTGAATACTCAACTTGCCCTGTTTTGGTCGTTAAATAGAAAAAAGGTGCCGTGATGTCTTCAAAAAAAGAACAGATCGAAAACGATTACAAAGAGTCGGACGCGAAAATAGAGGCTATTGCAGAAGAAGAGTTGAAGAAAATCAGGAAGAAAGCCAACGAAATCAAGGCAGAAGCAGAAAAGATTGGCGAAGACGTGGAAAACTCGATAAACGAGGGCGAAGGGAAAACGTCTAGGAAAAAGAGTTAATACGTACGTGTGGGTTGTGTTTTTAGGGAGATTGAACGGTTTGAAAGCGCGGATGATGGTTTTGTTTCTTTTGATGCCTATGATAATTTTGCCTGCTGTTGGAGTAACACTGGTTTTCGCATTAGCGCCTGCTGCGACTCAGCCACAACCTCAGGTTGCGACTTCGGGCAATTATGACAGGGTTGGCATTGCCATTAGCGCTGGTCTCGTGGTTGCTTTGGCGACGTTGGGTGCGGGGTTGGCTATTTCTGCGGCTGGAACTGCGGCAATTAGTGCTTTAGCGGAGAAGCCTGAGACGTTTTTCAGGAGTTTCTTGGTGGTTGCGTTGGCTGAGGCTTTGGCGATTTATGGGTTGATTATGGGTATTTTGCTTTGGCTCAAGTTGTAAACTCCTTCTCGTCTGAGAACTATTGCTCGGAGCAGACTATAGCCCTCCTTAAAGTAAAGTACTTTTGAGTTGAAAATTCGCCAATATATGATTAGCAGGCTCCTACTGCTCTACTGACCCTACCCCCCCTCTATTTATAGAATCAATGAAAGCGTAGAACCAGAACTTCACCAGAACATGCTTAACCCGCGGCTCAGAAACGCTACCCCATCCCTTATTTATAGAAATCATAAGTTGCAGGTAATGTGTGAGTTTTGCTTGATATTCTAAGTGCGCGACTCCGGTTTTTTGGGGGTTTTGTCTTTATCTTCTTTCTTCTCTTCTTTCGCGACCATCTGTTTCAGTTTCTTTTCCATCTGCAACTCGTACGCGTGCTCTTTAACCATCGGCGGCAGATTCTTCTGCTTGTGTACAAGGTTGGGCGGTACGATGCGTTGCTCGCCAACTTTAACCTTGACCATGCAGCCGTCTACACACTCCTCAAACTCTTCCAGAGCCTCCACTGTCCAGTAGCCTTGGCTTTCAGTTACAACCTTAACCTTGTGAAGTCCTTTGTAATAGCGGATTTCTCCACTCAAAATCAGTCACCAGCTATGCTATTCGTATGGAAGAATAAAAACGGCTCGCACGCCACTCCTCGCCAGTGAGTTCTACTTATATTCCCAGCGCCCCTAATAGCATTCATGAAGAAACTCTGGCTGCTCCTTATATTGGTTGTAATCGTGGCATGCCAAGTTGCTGTTCTATCTTCTTTCCATTCTATTAATACCAACACTTGGGCAAATGGCTCCACGGCAGTAGTTATCTCAAAAGCAGCTTATGCTCATCTCAAAGTTGAAATTTGCGTTAACCCTTATGTCTTCATGGGAAAATCTCAAACAACGTTAATATTTCCAAATGGCACGCAAACAGAGATACCTACAGGCACTGATTACAAATTCTCATTAACCTTGCCCAGTAGTGGACCCTCTCCAGGAAGCTTTGCCATTCAATCTGCAGGAATCGACATTTCTGACAACCCACCCGATAGATGTGGAGTTTTTGTCAAACAGTACCGACTTCCAACATTTCCAACAAATCCTCTCCCAATATCAAACAAACACTCAGTTCGACTCTAGAATTTCGGTCTACTGGTTTCTTGTGCAAGGAAACGCGCAAGTAAGTATTCAAGGGTACGGTGTGGGCTTTTGACAGAGGAAAACCTTACAGCCAAAATGACAGAGTTCATGACCGCACTAGACCAAGTTAAAAAATACAGAGAACTCGCCAGCGCCATGGCGGATTTTGTAATAATCGTTGCAGCATCAGTAGCCGTCTTAGAGGCGTTAAACATTCTCATTAACTTGCTGGATGTTTTTTACGGGTACAGTTTTATTTATCCAGGAAGCCCAGGTATCCTTCCTCTTTATGATGTTATGGTTCTTTTCTTTGGAGTGATAATAGGAATTTTCTGGGTTAGACGAAAATTGAGTTCCGCAAAAATGACCGAGTGGAAAAGCACTTTGAACGAGGGAACTCCAGGTGCAATAAAGCTTCTGCAAGAAATAAAATGGGAAAAAATCTTCAGCGATATTGGTTTCGCAAAACTTGGATTCGTTCTTTATGGAGCCATGAAGATATTAGCTTACTGGATGTTGGCTTTCTTTTTGTTCGGCGTTTTGTGGGGATTCATCGGAAATATTTTTCATTTGACCTTTGACACAATTTCGCTTGCGCTGATTCCCATGGTTCTTGTTTTGGTCCTGAACATGAAGGACCTTCGCAATCGTTATGAACAGGTTGGGCGACTCGATTCGCTCATGTGGGAGCTCCGGTGGTTTGACAGTGAATTCAGAAGAGCCGATTTCAAAACCTGACCTCTATGTGCTGGCGAGGATCATCAAGGTCCTGAAAGAGCGAAACAAGCTAAACCGAACCACCTTGGCAACAGCCACGGGTCTCGCCTACGACCGCCTAGTCAAGTACCTGTCTTGGATGGAGGGTAAAGGGTTCATTCAGGTTGACTCAGACGGAAATGTTTCTCTCACAAAGAAGGGCACTGAAACCTACGATGAACTCGTGAAATGGATTCTGCAGTACGTTGGAAAAGTGAGGTTCCCCAAATTCAGCTAACCACGACTATAGCACGTAAGTTTTGCCTTTCTCGACTTGCGTTATCTTGCTTTTTAGGTCCCGCATGAAACCCGCAAACAAATCCGCGCTCTCAGTGTGCACAGGAAACACCTGCCCAGCATTCATCTCTCGCATCGCCTTCTTCAACTGCATCGGCATCATGTGACCCGACACATGCACGTGGTACTGCGGTAGCCCATAATGCCTAAGCCAGTTCACAAGCCGCTCAAAATCAATCTCCATCTCCTCGTTAAACGGCTCCGAAGCAGAAAGCACATAGCAACTGCCCGCTTCAGGCTTAAGCGCCACAAGCTCCTCAAAATCGTGAAAAGACAACGCCAAAACCATGCGGCACTGCTGCTTCGAAGCTTCGAAAACGTCGAAAACCTTGTTTTGCCCCTCAAACCGCTCCATCAGCTTGCGTTCCCATTTGTAGGCGGTTTTCTTGGACTTTCGAAAAACAAGGATGTTCGGGTCGTTTAAGTCTGGAACCTTTAAGCCCTTATCATTTTGAAGTGCATCCAGCAGGTATGCTTGCCGCAGTGAAACAGCAAGGCACCGCCCGTTCTTCTTGGCAACGTGATAGAAGCTATTCAAGCGGTCGATGTCGGAGTAGCCGAACTCAGCCAGTACTATGCCCTCTGCACACGAGACTATACTGTCCAACTTGCTTTGCACGTCAACTTCATTGGAGACGGAGGCACCCGTCATATTCGTCGCTTCCGTCACAACCGCCACAGGCTCAGCGTTCTTGGCTTTTTCCACAAAATCCCATGTCATCTCAGGCTTGGCGCCGTGGTCCCTGAAATCTCCCGTGTAAACAACTGTGCCGTTTGAAGTATGAATTATGAAACCGTAAGCTCCTGGAATCGAGTGGTCAACGTGGCAAGGCTCAACCTCCAAGCTGCCAATAGTGATTTTCTTGCCTGTGCGGAACGGTTTAAACTCGATGTCGACGACACTGAACTCTAAATCCGCACGGCGCACTTCGCTCAAGGTCTGCAGGATTGTGCAGGTGGTTTCTCCGCAGTAAACGGGGATTTCCCGCTTGATGAAAGACAAGTAAGCCGTGTGGTCTATATGCCCATGCGAAATGAACACGGCATCCGCCTGCGCAGGAGCTTTGTCAAACTTGTACAAGCCATCAATCTTCGGCAGAATTCCCAGTTCCTGCAGGCTCTCCTCGCTTTTCGGCGACAGAAACGGCGGCGAATAGAACTGTTTCTTCGCGTTGAAGGACATGCCAAAATCAAAGAACACTCTTGTATCGCGATCTTGGAGGAGGATTTTGTTGCCGCCTATTTCGTTGACTCCTCCGTAGAAAGTTAGAGTTGTTTGGTCTTTCACCATTTCTTGCACCTTGGACCTTCAGTTTCCTTGCAGGTATTAGCCATTACTCGTAGTATGCCTGGCAGGGTGAATATACTGAATACCCGCGTGTACTTGGAGATTCCCGCGCATTTGACGTCGCCAGAGTTTCCGCCTCCGCGCAAGTATCCGTCTATGAAGGCTCTGGCTATAGCTTCGCCTTTAGGTTCACCGTTTAACGGAATATAATGCCCCGAGTAATATAGGAAACAAGCTATGTCCCACGATTTGTCTCCGCCGCGGCATGCTTGCTCAAAATCCAGCAGAATCAAGTTTCCTTGCGTGTCAACCATGATGTTTTCGGGTTTCGTATCGCCCAATGCCACTTTTAACGCATGCACTTTTGCGTAGGTTTCTCCCACTTTCGTTATCAGGGCAAGTTCCTTTTCGGCTTTCTCTATTTCGCTTGCGGCAGCTATTCTTTTGATGGAGTTGCCCAGGTTTTCTCCTTCCACGAATTCCATGAAGATTAAGCGTTCATTTTTGCTTACATGCAGGATTTTGGGAACTCGGAAGCCACCGCGGTCTAACAATTCATTTATTGCGGTTTCTCTTTCAAGGCGAGACCTGCCTGAGACGGCAAAGCTTCGGGTACCAATAGACCACATGGTCAGCGGAAACCACTTGAAGCCTGACCAATCCTTGAACCGTTTGACGAGAATTTTTTTCTCCACACCTTTCTTGTAAGACTTAATCAAAAACACATCGTTCAGAAGCCCGCCAAACTTTTCAACTTTGATTCGGTCGCAGTCTTTTTCTGAAAGTACTTTCATGGCGAAGGCTCGGATGTCTCCCTTATCCGCCAAAGTAGCAAGACCTTGAGCAGTTGGCACAAAAACATATTTTTGGGGGTCAACGAAGCACTCTGCGATGTCGAATTCGCGTTTCCACGGCGGAGTCTGAAACTTAAAGAATGCCTCAGTGTTCTGTGAAAGAAAGTTCAGCAGTTGCGGGAAAGCGTTGAAGAGTGACGTGAAAAGGGTTCTTGGCGCGTTCTTCGAAAAATTTATGAAACGCACTTTAGGATTCTTACCTGCTGAAATAAACGCGGGGGAAATCCTAAAATAGCCTTCGGAAAATAGAACGGTGCCCTCTTTCTGCAGTTGTTTCAGAGCTTCCAAGTAGCCACGAAGAACCAACGCGACTTTTTTTTTGTCTGCGTCGCCGCATAAGAAGCGTGATGCGCTGTACGCCATGGGGGGAAAGACCCTGACTCGGTTCAGCATGACTTCGTACATGAAATACTCGGGGTTGATGCGGAGGTCATGAGAAAGCTCAGGATAACTCAGCACCATGTTCTCCAGCAACTCAAGAATAAGCCGCTTCTTAAGCGCTACTTCTTGCCGCTGTAAGTAATCCCCGTTAGCCAAGGATGTATAAGGGAAAATCAAGTTGCTTGCTAAAGCTTCACCTAGGAATCCGCGGTCAACGTCCCTTTCAAAAATCCATTGGTCCACAGCGAAGAAAACGAGGTTTCTGCCGTCAATGGCTTGCACATACGTCATGAACTTGGGCGGGAAGCCGCGGATTACTATAAGCACTTCTATAGTTGATTTGGCGCTGGGTACCTCGATTGTGTAGTCGTCGCTTTGGCACACCGCAGAAATCGGGTAGGGTCCAACGATGTGATTGCAGATTTCGGTTATTTGCCGATGTAGTTCGTTGCTCGTGCTGTTAGAATTCTTCAAATCTTCCCTTCTGGCAGCCTTACCGTGACAGACTATGAATAAACGGGTATATTTAATGCATGTTTACCAACGATTACCCAAAGTGTATTTGTGTTGTACACATGTACAGTTCTTCGAAGATGAAAACATAAAAACAGGTAACAACATACATCAACCACCGTCACGCAAACAGCAAACACACGAAACACAGAACGCGCTGATGAAGGAAGAGTTTAAGCTTGACTGAAGACTACAAAAAAGAAATTATTCAACGCATAACCAAAAACCTACTCGACATCCAGCTGCTTCGCTTAATTGCCGCAGAGCCGATGTGGGGCTATAAAATCAAGAAAACAGTTGAAAGCACCCTCGGCATCAAGCTTAGACACGGCGCCCTTTATCCCATGCTTAACTATCTGGAAAAAGAAGGCTTCCTCACCAGCCAGAGACAGCCGCAGAACGGAAGAGCAAGAAAAGTGTACACTACAACGGAAAAAGGCAAAAAATACCTTGAAAGCTACCGCGCTGTGCTAAAGGAACAGATGAAAAAATAAAAATTCAGTGAATTCAATTTTTCTTGCAGGTAAATCAGACTCATAACACAAATTGTCGGCAATCAACATCCAAATCACTTCTTCCGGTTCCGATGATAGCAAGGCTTTTATTCTTAAACCTCAGAACGAAGAGGCGGGAGGAAAAAAGAGTGGATTTAAGCACAACTAAATATCTAGGCGGAATTGGCGCACTGCTGCTGTTCATTACAATAGTGCCTTACGTGAGCGTCATAAACTTCTTCGGAATAGTATCGCTGATCGGCGTCATAATGCTGCTTATCGCTGCGAAAGGCTTAGCTGACTTCTACAAGGAAGGCGGAATATTCAACAACGCTCTTTACGGAACAATCCTTGCAATCGTAGGCGTAGTTGCGTTTGTCGGTGTAGTGGTCTTTTCCTTGTTTAGCCTGTTTAGCAGTCTCGGTTTCACAGGCATAGGAGCGGGAGACATAGCCAGCTTTGTTTCAAGCTTTACAGATGTGTCGAGCTTTGCTTCTTTGGCTTTCGGGGATATAATGGCTTTTCTCGGCGGAATCATCATAGCATTGGTTGTTCTCTTCATATTCGTTGTCGTCGCTGCAGTTTTCTTCAGGAAATCAATGTCGCTATCATCAAAAAGGACAGGCGTAGGACTCTTCGGAACAGCAGGAATACTGCTCTTGATAGGTGCAGTTCTGACAATAATCCTCATCGGCTTCATCTTGATGTGGATCTCACTACTTCTAATCGCCATTGCATTCTTCCAAATTCCATCGCATGCAGCCCAAGCTTCGCCGCCACCACCGCCACAACAAATGTAAATGCATTCGCAAAAAGCCACCACCCACATTTTTTATATCCTGTTAACATGTTTAATCCAAGTGTTAATCTTACTACGAGTACGACTTGTTGAGAAAAAAGAATGATTTGCTTTATGAAGAAGCGAAATGTATATTTCTGTTTGTGCACGCTAAAAAATCTGATATTGAAGAAGGACATACCGATATGGATGAGGAACACAAAGAACAAAAGAATCAGGCAAGCGACCTTGAACTACAATTAGAAGCTGAGAAGAAACGCAGCGAAGAGTACTTAACGCAAATGAAGTATTTGCACGCGGACTTAGAAAATCTTAGAAAACGATGCGACCGCCAAATAGAACAAGTCAAGAACTACTCAAACGAACGCCTAATCACCCAACTGCTATGTGTTGTTGACGAACTGGAAATCGCCGTTAATACCGCCAACACAACCAACTCTGCGCAGACCCTCATCGAAGGCGTCCAAATGACGCTTAAACGATTGCGAAAGGTTCTTGAGCAAGAAGGCGTCTTTCCAATTGAAAGCGAAGGCAAGCTTTTTGACCCTTCAAAACACAACGCCATCGCCGCCGAAGAACGCGACGGTGTTGAAAACTGCGTAGTGATTGAAGAAATAAGAAAAGGGTACATGTTGAAGGAAAAAGTCATCAGACCAAGCATAGTTAAGGTCGCAGTTAAACCAACATCAAAGTCAGAAAATAAGGAGGAAAAAATAAATGAGTAATGTTAAAACCGGAGAAAAAGTGTTAGGCATAGACCTAGGAACCACAAACAGCGCCGCAGCCATCTTCGAAGGCGGGCGCACCACTGTAATCCCAAGCGCAGAGGGACCCACCATGGCTGGGAAAATGTTCCCATCGGTCGTTGCTTTCACCAAAGACGGCCAACTCTTAATTGGCGAATCAGCCAAGCGGCAAGCCACCGCCAATCCTGAAGGAACAATTTTTGAAGTAAAACGGAAAATGGGCACCGACTACAAAGTCAAAGCTTATGGAAAAGAGTATTCACCCCAGCAAATTAGCGCGTTTATCTTGCAGAAGATCAAAAAGGACGCGGAAACCTACTTGGGCACATCTATCACCAAAGCTGTAATTACTGTTCCCGCGCACTTCAACGACAACCAGCGCCAAGCAACCAAGGATGCAGGCGAAATAGCAGGCTTCGAAGTTAAACGCATAATTAACGAGCCTACTGCTGCATGCTTAGCTTATGGCATCGACAAGCTGGAAAAGGAAATGAAGATTCTCGTTTTCAGCTTCGGCGGCGGAACCCACGACGTAACAGTTATGGATTTCGGCAAAGGCGTCTTCCAAGTGCTGAGTACAAGCGGCGACACGCAGTTGGGCGGCACTGATGTGGATAAAGCAATCGTGACCTACGTTGTTGACGAGTTCAAAAGACAGACAAACGTTGATGTGACCACCGACCAGATGGCGATGTCAAGGCTCAAGGAAGCGGCTGAGAAAGCCAAGATAGAACTTACCACATTAATGAGTACCGACATCGATTTGCCCTTTCTGACCGTTACCAGCGTAGGACCGCAACACCTACACTTAACTTTGACACGCACGAAACTTGAGTCGCTAGCTCAACCCATCGTCCAGAAAACACAAGCAACCATTCTAAAAGCACTGGAAGATGCAAAACTTACGCCAACAGGAATTGACAAGATCATCCTCATCGGCGGCATGACCAGAATGCCTCTCGTGCAGAGGTTCGTAGAGCAGATTCTTACCAAGCAACCTGAGCGAGGCTTAGACCCTATGGAATGCGTTGCCATAGGAGCAGCAATTCAAGGCGCGGTGCTTACGGGAGAAGTCCGCGACATACTGCTGTTAGATGTTACCCCGTTGTCGCTGGGTGTAGAAACCATGGGATCAGTGTTCACCAAGATAATCGAGAAAAACACCACTATACCCACTAGGAAAAGCCAAGTATTCACAACTGCAGCGGATTTCCAGACAGCTGTCACCATTCATGTGCTGCAGGGAGAACGACCAATGGCAAAGGACAACATTTCTCTCGGCGTGTTTAATTTAGAAGGCATTCCACCCGCGCCCAGAGGCGTTCCCCAAGTAGAAGTCACCTTTGACATTGATGCAAATGGCATACTAAATGTTACCGCGAAAGACCGCGGCACAGGAAAAGAAGCAAAAATAGTCATCACCGCATCCACGAAACTATCGTCTGAAGAAAAAGAACGAATGATCAAAGACGCTGAACAGTTTGCGGAGCAAGACAAGAAGACACGCGAAGAAGCAGAAATACGCAACAGCGCAGACAGCATGGTCTACACAGCAGATAAAACCAAGAAAGACCTTGCAGGCAAACTTACAGCAGAGCAGACAGGCAAGATAGATGCGGCAGTGGCAGCTTTGAAAGATGCGTTAGCCAGCAATGACATGACACAGATAAAAGCTAAAACCGATGAACTCAGCAGAGTCCTCCAAGAAGTCGGGACAGCAATTTACCAGCAGGCAAACGCCGCAGAGCAGGCGAAACAGCAAGCACAGGGAGGACCGCAGTCTCAAGGTGGTCCAGCAGGACCACAGCAGGAGCAGCAGCCTCCGCCATATTCAGAGGGAACAGATGAGAAAGTTGTGGATTCGGAAGACTATAAGGTGAAGTAAAAAGCGAAACAGTCTTAATCCAGCGCTGCATCTTCCAGTT
>JBGOXQ010000009.1:0-16225 GCA_041479225.1 Bathyarchaeia archaeon | reverse complement strand
ATGACTTTGTGCTCTTCCATAAGTATGCTGATGGGATCGTTCGGCGTCATTTTCGGCATCTGCTTCTCCAACTGCTCCTTGAAAATTGCCATGTGTACGTCGCAGAGTTTGCGGATTTGCTCTTTTTTCATGCCTTCTTCGACGAGTTCCTGTTCGATTTTGGCGATTTCAAGCGGATCAGCGTTTTCGAGAACGTGCCTGTACTTCTCTTTAACTTGCTCAACTGATGCTCCTTCGTGGAGTTGTTTGATGGCTTCTTTGATTTGGGCTTTCTTATCTTGAGTCATTTCAGATAACCTCACGTTAAAGTTGTGCGCGTTAAAAGTTTGATCTGTTAGATTCGTTCTTTGGGACTCTAATATTTCTTGCGTAGCTGCTTGGGTTTTAGCACGGTTTATTAATGCTGCCTAGAATAAGTTTGGATGGTGAATTGGCGAATGAGTTACGTTGCCAGATCCAAGATTCTTGAAGATATGATTATTGAACTTCGAAAGAAGGGCTTTAGTATTCCAGCGAACGTTTTAAGCGACTTGAAATCCGCACGAACGCTCATGCAAGTTTTGGCTTCAAGCAAAAGTGACGTTGGGGAAACGGCTCCGACGATTGACGTGTATCTTTCCAGCGCGGAAGCTAACTTGGTTACAGAAGCAGGCAAGCTTTTGCCAAAGGAGAAAGTGGATGATTACCTTAAGAAATTGGAGCGGGCAAGCTGCGACAGTTGCGTCACCGTAGTTCCAGCGAAAAAGGAATCGCGTTTCATAACTGGCGTTACACGAGAGCAGAACGACAGGTGGGTTCGGGTTAATCCGATTGCAAGTTTGCCGCTTGAGAAGCTGGAGCAGATGGCAGCGGAGACTAAGCTTGAGTTCCGCAAAGATAGTGATGGACACTTGATTGTTTCCGGAAGCCAAGAAAACATCAAGGAATTCGTTAAGAAGATGACTAAAGCTGGACAAACCAGCATTTAACGTTTTCAACATGCTTTTGGCGTAGAAAATCGCGATTAGCAGACATACCCCCCGTTTTTCTTCTTCTGCTCTCAGCTACTACCCTATCCCCCTCCCCCTTTTCTGCATCCTATTACTAATAGGATACAAATATGATGGCTAAGAAGAGTTTGATTGCTCAGAGCCTCTACCCCCTCCCTTATTTATAACCTGAAATGCAGGTTGAACTTTTGCTTGCATGGTTCTTGTGGGAGAACATTTTGTTCTTCAGGGAGAATTAAATCAAACGTCACATGTAGTATGTAGCAGGTGAGGATGAATGAACAAGCTTCAGGTAACGCGAAAAGCTACTGTTCTCGCATTGATAACCTTTATGATTGTGGGAATCGCGTTGGCTGGCAACGTGAAGATCACTCTTGTGCTCGCTTCCACAAACGTCACTGGCATAATCGCCGCAGATACCACGTGGACCAAAGCTAACAGCCCGTATGTTCTCACGGGACCCACAGCCGTCGGGGAAGGAGTAACCTTAACCATTGAAGCTGGAACCACAGTGAACCTAAAGAACTACTACATACAAGTTAGTGGCACTTTAATCGCAAGGGGCACAAGCTCTGAGCAGATTTACATAAACGGCGGCAGCACCAATGGTACGAACCAAAATTACGGATTAATCTTCACATCATCCAGCACCGGATGGAACGAGCAAACTAGCATGGGCAGCATAATTGAGTACGCAGTCTTCAAACTCGTATCCATCAGCAATTCCGTAAAAATAAGCCACTCAACCATTTCAGACACAATCGTTATTCAATCAGGTTCTCCTATAATCACTGAAAACGACATCAGTTCGGTCCTTATCTGGGGAGGCACCCCAACAGTTTCGAAAAACTTCATACAAAGTGGACCCTACGTTTTCGGCGGCAACCCAATAGGTGTAACGGGCGGCTCACCCCTAATTGCCAACAACACAATTACAGGCTCCAGCTATAATGACCAGTATGGTCGCACATACTACATACATGATGGAATTAATCTACAGGGAAGCAACAACGCCTACATCACTGACAATGTCATCTCTGGCTTTTTTGACGACGCAGGCATCTCCATAACAGGGGGTACCGCAACAATTCAAAACAACACCATCAATAGCGCCATCGGAATCTCAATCAGCGGAAGCAATTTACAATTAACAATCATTTACAACAATATAGTAAGCAACTCTTACACCATTTCCTTAGCCACACAAAGCAACATCAACGCAACTTACAACTGGTGGGGCACAACTGACGCTCAGGCAATCAACCAGTCAATCTATGACTTCAAGAACGACTTCAACTTAGGCAAAGTCAACTTCATACCCATCCTGAATGAACCCAACTCTGAAGCAACGCCCAGTTTAAGCACTCTGCCCCAAAACACTCAAACCCCATCCCCATCAACAACAGCCACGCCAACCTCAACATACACGCCAGCGCCAACTGAATCTCAAACATCTCCATCCGCCCCCAATCATTCACCTTCAGCCTCTCAAAATCCTGCGCAATTACCGCAGCAATCCAGCAATCAGTTCAGTGAAATTGCACTAGCCATAATTGGCGTATGCGTCGCCATAATTGTGGTCTTAGTCGTTCTGGTTGCGCGTTTGCTTAGGAGAAAATGATTATCAAATTTGCGTTCTTCCTTTTTCGTGAATTGGCTATTCTTCCTGCTTCTCCTCAGAGGCTTTCATTGCCTGCGCCATCCTTGGCGATTTCGAAGTTGTCTGTGGCGATAGCAGTTCTTGTACAAGTTTGTATTGTCTTTGGTATATGTGGCAGTTTTTGCTGTGGAAAATGAGCTTCCCCGTCTGCAAGTCAAGGTTGCCTCGGCTGTTGATTTCCGCCACAAACGCCTCGTTGAAAAGTTGCAGCCCCGCGATGTTGGCTGGCAACCCAGCGTAGGCGTCCCAGCTGCGGAAGTAGCATGTCAAGTGCATCTTGCCTTCGAGTATTTCGGTGTCGATAAGGCTTAGGCAAGGCGGCTCATGGCGTTCTTTGCTTCCATTTTTGAATTTTAAGATGTCTTCAGGTAGACGAATAACCATGGTTACTTGGCGGTCTCGCTGTTCTTCTAGGTACCTTTTGATAGCTTCCTCGATTTGGTTAATTGGGTGCCTGTTGTCTCCGTATGGGTTGTTGAGCCTGCTGCCGTATGTGTAGGTTTCGTCCTGCTTCTCGCCACACCATAGGTACTCCAAAGCGTAGCCCTGCACATACTTGATATCGCATGGTGCTTTGTCTGCGACGAGGGGACGGTTTTCTGGACGCGAAATTTCTATGGATAAGTTGAGCTTTTTAGTCTCAGTTTCTTCCGAGCCGTAGCCCACTTTGAAGATGTCGCCTTCGCTCCAGATGTGATTTAGCGTTTGGAACCATGCGTCGGGGCAATCGAACGCTGTAATCTTCACGTGCTTCATGTGCTCTTCCTTCAGAACTTCTTTAACAGAGAGTACTCTGAGTTTTTCACGAATATAAAACTTCTAAACAAAATAATCTCCAAAACAGTTTTCGATAAAAGACAAAAAAGAAAGAAGAAAGTTTGGGTCTTAGTATGGCATTCCGCCCATACCGCCCATGCCACCCATCCCGCCCATTCCTCCCATACCTCCTGGGGGCATTGGGGGCATCTTGCCGCCGCCTGTACCTTTGATGCTTATGAGGTCGTCGATTTTCAGTATCATGTTTGCGGCTTCAGTGGCTGACTTGATGACCTGCAGCTTCACGCGCAAAGGCTCGACAACCAGCATGGCGCGCATGTCAACGATTTTGCCTGTTTCTACGTTGATGCCGAAGTACTTGCCGTCAGCGCTCTCGTGCTTTGCTCTCAATGCAACCATGATGTCTATAGGGTCTAAGCCTGCGTTTTCAGCCAGCGTCAACGGAATGACTTCCATAGCCTCTGCGAAAGCTTCCACTGCCAATTGCTCGCGTCCCCCAACTTTCAAAGCATAAGATCTAAGGCCTTTTGCCACTTCTTCCTCTGGAGCGCCACCGCCAGCAACTATTTTTCCATCTTCCACAACGTTTCTGATGACGCATAATGCATCGTGCAAGCTGCGTTCCGCTTCGTCTATGACGTGGTCGCTTCCGCCTCGGATGACTATGGTTACGGCTTTGGGGTTCTTGCAGTCGCGTATGTAAATGAGCTTATCATCGCCAATTTTGACTTCTTCCACCTTCTTCGCCTTGCCCAACATGTCAGCCGTTAGGTCTTTGACGCTGGAGAGGATTTTGCCGCCTGTAGCGCGCGCGAGTTTTTCCATGTCGCTGCTGCTTATGCTTTTAACCGCGAGTACTCCTGCTTTGCCCATGAAGTGCAGTGCCATGTCGTCTATGCCTTTTTCGCAGAAAACCACGTTAGCGCCTGCCTTTGCGATGCTGTCCGTCATGTTTCTGAGCATGCGTTCCTCTTCGTCTAAGAAGGATTTCATCTGATCAGGGCTTTCTATGTTGATTTTAGCGTCGAACTCTGTTTTCTCAATTTCCAGTTTAGCGTTCAGCAAGGCGATTTTTGCGCCATCGATGACTTTGGGCATTTGGCTGCTGGCAACTTCTTTATCGATAACCATGCCCCTGACGAGTTCGGTTTCTTCCAAGCTCTTGCCGTGCTTCTTAACGATTTTGATAAGGTCGATGTCAGCCTTCACTTGGCCGTCGGTTTCCTCGGACACTTGCTTAACTGCCTCAACCGCCATTTTGGCGAAATTCTCTTTCGCAGATGCGATGCCTTTGCTGGCTAAGGAAGTGAAAGCTACATCCCGCAGAGTCTTTTCGTCAGTGAGTTTCACGGAGATAGCTAATTTGTCCAGAATTTCCAGCGCTTTCTCGCTGGCTTTCTTGAAGCCTTCGATAATCACGGTTGGATGCACATTCTTATCCACCAGAGCTTCAGCCTTCGAAAGCAATTCTCCAGCTAAGATAACGGCGGTAGTTGTTCCATCGCCAACTTCGTTATCTTGAGCCTTGGCTACTTCCACCAGCATTTTCCCTGCTGGGTGTTGCACGTCAAGCTCTTTCATGATGGTTGCGCCGTCGTTCGTTATGGCAACGTCTCCGAAACTTGTGACTAGCATCTTATCCATACCACTTGGACCAAGCGTGCTCTTCACGGTTTCAGCCACGATTTTCGCAGCCATGATGTTGTTCTTTAGTGCTTCGCGTCCGGTTGATCTTCCGGTGCCTTCTTTTAATACTAGAATTGGAACTGTTCCACCTGAACCTTGAGACATACATATTCACCGATTTCATTTACATAATCCGTTAAATTCTAAACGCAAACAGATAAGACCTCTACATATAAGTTTTTCCCAGCACTAACCTAACTTAACAATATTGTACCCTGAAGCTTTGCGCAACCTATTCATCACAGCCAAACCCAAGCCCTCCGACGGAACGCCTTCCGCAATTATCACATCCACGTTTTCCGAGTCGAACTCTCTCAGAAGCCTGAACAGATTCGCCGCCATAGCATCTACGTTACGGCGGCTACCCAGAGACTTCACCACATCCGCCTCGTAAGCCCAAGCCGTCTCATCCGTGGCTAAAACGCCCACTCGCCTGTTCTGCATCCAGCAGGCACCTATAAGCTCCTTGATTTTGCTCATCATAACTGGAACCGCGCCCTCAACAAGGATGACTTGGGCTTTCGGCGCGTAATGCTTATGCTTCATCCCAGGCGACCGCGCTTTCTCACTGGATATTTCTGCCTCGGCAGCAACAAACGGATGCAACTCTACTTCGCCAAGAACTTTCTGCAACGCTTCGACCGATGTTCCTCCGGGGCGAAGCAGCAGCGGCGGATCAACACTTACATCCAGCACCGTGGATTCCACGCCTATGCGGGTTGGTCCAGCGTCTAAGATGGCGTCTATGCGCCCGTTTAAATCGTCAAACACATGCTTCGCCGTGGTTGGGCTGGGTTTGCCTGCTAGGTTCGCGCTTGGCGCCGCGATGGGGCAGCCGCTCGCTTTGATGAGTGCCAATGCAACATTGTGCTTGGGCATCCGCACCGCCACCGTATCCAAACCCGCCACCGTCACCTCCGGAACATCTTGTGAACGCTTGAAAACCAACGTCAAAGGCCCAGGCCAAAACTCCTTCATAAGTTGCTCAGCTTTCGCAGACACTTCCTCAGTTAGCTTGTAAACGTCAACCGTGTTTTCTACATGAATTATAGGCGGGTTATCCAATGGCCTATTCTTTGCTGCGAACAACGCTAAAACCGCGTCAGCGTTCAGGGCGTCTGCGCCTAAGCCGTAGACTGTTTCTGTGGGAAAGGCGACTAAGCCTCCTGCTTTGATGATGGCTGCTGCGGCGCGTATGCTTTCATCTTCAGGTTCCAGCGGGTTAACTTTGTACACGGCGGTTTGCTTCATGCCACATGCCTTATGCCATAGTGCGCAGGCGTGCTCTTAAAACATAACGATTCTACTCATCTTTTGCGTGTCGGATTGGATGATATTTGACTTGCTAAAGATGGCATAGACTGTGAACCCATCTTGGCGTTCAGGGACCAGATCAACGAAAAGTGCCGTCTTTAGGAAAGGGCATAAATTCTTAAGTTCTCTAAGAAATAAGGAGTATCTGGCAAGAGAAATAGGCGTCTGTTTAGAATTGAACATGAATAATCAGGCTATTGGGCGCTGGGTTTTGGTTTTGGGACTCGTCATTCTGGTCTTCTCTTCCGTGGCAATCGGCATCTATTGGGCCACCCGCAATACGGGCATTATGCCTTCGCCCTCGCCTTCCCCGACTCCGAATGGGAAAAAACCTTACACGGACGCAGGTCTCACTCTTAATCAGACTGCGTCTTTTATTCAGTCGCACCCGGAGCAGGACGGGAACAGCACATGGGTGAACTTCGCCAAGGCATGGGTTACGAACCAGACTACAGCGGACGAAGTGCTCGCGGACCTCGGAAACTTGGAGTTGACTCTGGACTTCCTGCACGCCTTCCCAAACCACGACTACAAGGACATAATAAATCTGTATGCCAAAAATGCCACCCTTGCAAAGATAGTCGTGGATCAGATAGACGGCGACGGCAGGATACCGAACAAAGACGCGCTGATAAGAGAAGTCATGCCTGCATACTTGGAGATGGCGGACGACATACAGAGAATGGCGCAGATATACGGGCTGAACAACGCCACAGCATACTTCGGCATCCTCTCGGCGATGAGGGAAGAGATAAGCAACAACTCTCTCAAGGCGGCTGTCATGTGCCTCGGCCAGAACGACGGCATAAACATCGACTTTGACAGCATGAGGGAGCACGCGAGCATGTTCAGATTGGCGCATTACGTATCCAATATTTTGAAGTACCCGAAGGAGTGGAAGGAAGGCGCGATACAGATTGACGATATTGTGTACAAGGCATGCAACCTGCCGAAAAGCGGCGAGATAGCCGCATGGACGGACGTGATAAAGCCTGCTGTAAAATACATAATAGACAAGATTGACAGCGGGGAGATACCTTACCATATTGACGCTTCGAACGCGTTCTGGGAGGCGCAGTTCAGGAGACAGAGATTGCTGCCGCTAGAACTTTTCGGAATCAACATAGTCACGGGCGAAAGTGGCATGGCCTTCGGTAACGCAACCTTTTCCCTGGAAACTGCGAAATTCAACGTCACGCCTAACTCCAACTTAGGCGGAAAGTCGCCTCAACAGTGGCTCGAAGACATGGCAAAGAGTGATTTCGCAAACAAAACGCCGAGATACCAGCTTACTATAGACAAGACCAGAATAACTTATCCTACAGCATCATGGCCCAAATCGGAGAAGGCACGACAAGAAGCTCTGGATATAATGTTTAAGGAAGATCCTACAGAAGCGTATATTACGCTTTATCCGCGTGCAATAGCATCGGAATATATGGACATGTCTCAAGTAGTTCCAATGAAAGAGCAGACCATTCCATACTACGGTGCATTGCTGAGAGGTCTTGGCAGAGCAACATTAGTGATAAGAGACACTTATGTACGTCATCCCTGGGTACACGACGAGTCTTACGTCATGATTTCTACAGACATCAATAACAAACTCTCGCAGAATGGCGAGTTACTGGTTCCAAATCTATTTGGTGGGTGGACTTTCAAAGATGTATTGAATACTGACCATACCGAAAATCCACTAGATAACGGCAACCCGAGAGGCAACCCTATCATTAAGCTTGCCGATGGGAACTGGATGGAAATACCTCTGGGATAAATCTTCTCATGAATTTAAACAACCAAGAAGAACAGCGCAACCGCGACGATTAAAATTATGGCTGGTAAATAAACAATGTTAAATATGCTTTGCATTCTTACCCAAGTGTATTGCCCGCCATCTTTCACACATGTATAACCGACTCCACTCACGTCTACCACACTACCTACGTTGGAACCTTTGCACTCCTCCCAAACCTGAGAAAGAGCAGGAGACTGCAAGACACAACTTACAAGCAAGATAAACATTGCGAGTTTTAGTAGATTATTCATTGCATAACCTTCAGCACTACACAATTCCATTTATGGATATCTGCAAATGTATGCCCCTACAACTGAACCCGGAGTCATACATCCTTCTCCTTGGCCATTAGGTGCATTGCCATAACCAGAAAATCCAGTTCTTGTCCATCCGCAACAGCTGTGCGGATAATTGGTTTCACAATAACTATCAGATTCACATGGACCTTGCGGTGGTGGGTTTACACACTGATTGTTAATGTCGCATGTCTGCCCACTCGGACAGTCAGAACTAATCAAGCAGGGCACAACTTTCACATAGCATATCTGAGCGCCGCCATCCGCATTCCCGCACGAAGCTCCAGACCCACAGTCTCACTTCACAAGTTTGAGAACGACTGATGTTTCTACTTGCCGCTCAGGAATGTTCCAGTACTCGCGGAGTAGTTTATCCTTCTTTTCAGTTGTTACTAGTTTGAAGCCGTGTTTCTCGTAGAATCGAACAGCCCACCAAGCTGCCGTCCAAGTGCCCACCAAAACCACCCGCGTCCCAGCCAAGCCCATCAGATGATTCAGGAGTTTTGCGCCGATTCCTCTACGCTGATAACTCGTGACCACGTACGCATGCCTGATTAGCGTGACGTTTTTAACGCGTTGAATCCCCATAATCCCCACCAGAGCCTTTCCTTCCATGCAACCGTAAAATTGGACTCCACTCTCCACTTCCGCTTTAAGTTCCTCAGCAGACATGTACGGCGTTTTCCACCTGTCAGTTGGAATTACACCTTTGTACACTTCGGCGGCATCGTTAACAACGCGAAGCACGGCATTAAGTTCGGAAAATGGAACCCTGCAAATCATCTTTTCTCAGCCTCGGCTATCGCTTCGGTGCGGGTTCAGATTTTTTCAGCTTCTTTCTCAGCCGAATCTTTCTCGTGAAGCACTTTCTCGAGGAGCCGCATAAAATACGCTTGCGCCTGCAGTTCAGTGAGCTTCTCCAAATACACAGAAACTAAGGCAATTTTGCCTTTCTTCGCGGCAACGTACTCGGCGAACATGCGGGCGGAAATGGCGAATTTGTCACCCATCAAAATTGAAGAGGAGACTGGGCCCAGCAAGTCTTTTGGTTTTGGGACAGCAATCGCCAAAGTGCCCAGTTTGTCTTCTTTTTCGCTGAGCAGAATCAGGCAGCTGTTTTTTGCTTCTACATATACGGCTAGGAACCGATAGTCTTTTTCGATGAGTTCTTCTTTGATTACGTTGGCGCGTTCCAATCTCATGGTCCCCTGCAGTTCTAAGGGTGTTTCCTATGTGCTGGTTCTGCTTAAAAGGTTAAGCAAATCCGCTGTTTCTCGATATCTTAAAAAGACTGTGCTATTCTCTGCGGTTCTTACTTGCGGTATATTCCCATCAGTTCGCCTTGCGCCAGAATATGCTTCTCAATCGCCTTCTCTAAATCTTTCCTGCCCGCACTTGGCTCCAAAGCCAGAGCGGTGTCAAGAGCGTAAACCTTGAAGAGGTACCTGTGCGTTCCGAACGGTGGTCTAGGTCCCATGTAAGAGTTTTTTCTCCTGCTGTCTTTCCCTTGCACTCCCGGTGCAGAGTTTTCCGCTATGCCGCCAGTGGGTTGTATGTTCCACATTACCCATTGCGTAATTGTCATTCCAAGCGGAATGTCTAAGTCCGTCATGATTAACGCCAAAGTCTTTGCATGTGTCGGGATTCCTTCAATTTTAAGCTCTGGATTGACATTGTCACCGTACTGGCTGTATTTTTTAGGCATCAACTCTCCATTCTTGAAGGCGGAACTGGAGACGACACGAGTATTTTCTGCTTGCATTTTCAATCCTCGCATTAGCAATAAGTTGGTCAGCTAAGTTAACATTTCGTTAAGAAGATTCAAACTCGGATTTTTAACAGTTTGCTGCGATGGTATTTATAGCTTGACGAATTAATGTTTCGCATTAATGGGGCAAGAGCAATTGACTGAAGTACGCGCGTCAGCGGTCTTGAACATACTGAAGCAAACGATAGCTCTGCCCAAATGGGTCAAATCGAAAGGCAACCCGTTCGAAACCCTCGTAGTAACCATAATTTCACAGAACACCGCGGACCGCAACACCGCCAAAGCGTTCGAAAACCTCTCGAACTGCTTCGAAATCTCACCCGAAGCCCTCGCAAAAGCCCAACTCCGAGAAATTGAGGAAGCCATCAACCCCGCGGGACTGTACAAGAGCAAAGCCAAAGCAATACAGCGGGCAGCAAGCACAGTTCTCGAAGAATACGGCGGAACGCTAAAGCCTATTTTGTCGTTGCCGCTTGAAGAGGCAAGAAAAACCCTCATGCAGTTCCCAGGCGTTGGTCCGAAGACGGCTGATGTTGTTTTGCTTTTTTCCGCTAGGCAGCCTACGGTTCCTGTGGATACGCATGTGAATCGCGTGTCGAAGCGGCTGGGGTTTGCGCCGATGACGGGCGATTATGAAGTTGTCCGCAAGAGCCTGCAACAACTCTTCAAGCCTGAGGATTACCTGTCGGTGCATGTGCTGCTGATTGAGCACGGCAGAAAAACCTGCAAAGCAAGGCATCCGCTCTGCGACGGTTGCCCTGTGAACGCTTTGTGCCCGACGAAGGGGCAGTGGGGATAAGCCATGTCGGCACTGCCTAAAGCTGTTCAAGCTTATTTTCCGTATACAAGCGTAAGGATTCACCAAGACCAATTCATAAACACAGTTTACGCGGGCGTGAAAGAACGCCGCTCCGTGCTCATCGAAGGCAGCAACGGCTTGGGCAAAACGATTTCGGCGCTTTCGGCGGTGCTTCCTATAGCTGTGGAGAAAAAACTGAAAATCCTCTACGTGGCGCGTACTCACAGGCAGCACGAACGAGTTATTGAAGAACTTAAGGCGATAAGCAAGAAGCAGCCTGTCACGGGGGTTTCGCTTCGGGGACGCAACGAGATGTGCCTCAACAAATTCGAGTCCAGAGAAAAATACGACTCAAAATCGCTCAGCGAAATCTGCGAGCTTATGAAAGCGAAAGGTCAATGCCCCTACTACAAGAACGCAGGGGAGCAAACATACGATTACTTGGCTCTTCAGCAGCAAATCGCCAGCCGACCCTACAAGTCCTCGGAGATTATGAGTGTCTGCAAGAGGAAGCGCCTGTGCCCCTACGAGCTGGTGAAGTCCTGCATCTCCGACGTCAACGTCGTCGCACTAAGCTATCTCTACGTGTTTGACCCTGACATCCGCACGGCATTCCTCAAGAACTTTGACACCCAACTGCAGAAAATCATCTTGATTGTGGATGAAGCGCATAATCTGCCTGAAACCGCCATCGACGTCTCCAGTCACAGCCTCTCGCTTTACGTCATGCGCCAAGCGGAACTCGAAGCCAAACGATTCGGATACGACGACGTTGAAGCATTCACGAAACTGCTTTATAATGAAACGGAAAAGCGCGCAGAAAACATCCGCAAAGAAGAACAGATACCCACAACTTTTCTCACCGAAATTGCCCGCGACAAAGCAGGCATCCCTAACCCGCGCAGCTTCTTCCAACACATAGGCGAATCAGGCGTCGCCATCAAAAAGCTCCTGCTGGCGGAGGGGAAGCACCCACGCAGTTACGTGCACGCCTTAAGCGAATTCCTCCTAAGCTGGTTGGATGCAACGGGTGATGAGCGGTTCATCAACATCATAAGCCGATACTTCACCCGCGAGAACGCGGCGACGGAGAAGCTGGAAATCGTCGCCTTAGACCCCTCCAAAATCACGCAGCCCGTTTTCTCTTCCACTTACGCGAACGTCATCATGAGCGGCACACTTCAGCCTTTAGATGCTTACGCGAAGATAACCAAGCTTCCAGAAAACACGATACAACATATCGCGCCTTCACCTTTTCCTAAGGAACACATTTTCAGCGCTGTTTGCCTCGGCGTCTCAACTGCCATGGAAAGCCGAACCCCCGAAATGTACCACACTATGATACGCCGCATCAACGAAGTCGTCAAGAACACGCCAGTCAACACAGGAATCTTTGCAGCTTCTTTCGAAGTTGTGAACGCACTTCTGAACGCGGGGTTAGAGGAGGCGTTGGAGAAGCCGTTGTTCTTTGAGGCAAGAGGTATGAGCAGCAAAGCCAACGAGCAACTAGTCGGGAAGTTCAAGGAGCATGCGCTTACTGGGGGCGCCGTGTTTCTCGGTGTGCTGGGTGGTCGCACGAGTGAAGGGGTGGATTTTCCTGGGAACCAGATGAACTCTGTCATAGTGGTCGGTGTGCCTTATGCGGAGCCGACGCCACGGGTAAAAGCCCAAATCGAATACTACGAGAAGCGGTTTCCTGGTTATGGGCGCGAGTACGGCTATGTGCTGCCCGCCATGAAGAAGGCGTCGCAGGCTGCGGGGCGACCCATCCGAACCTTGGATGATATGGGTGCCATAATCTTCATGGATTACCGCTTCGCCACCTCGTACTGCAAGAGTTTTCTGCCGCTGTGGGTGCGAGACCATTTGAAGATTCTGCCTTTCCAAGATGACGTTTTAGCCCAAGAACTAAAAGCGTTCTTCAAACTTTAGTAAGGGCTATTCTGGGATTTCATGGAGATTTCCGTCTAACCGTACTTTACCGAAAACCACAATCGAAGGTTCAGCAGACACTGGGGTGTAAACTTTCAAATTATTTCGTGCGCAATCAATTTCCAGCAGAACTCCTAAGCCCAAGAATTTCCGTCTCGAATCGTGAAGTCCCAGCAGCAAACCTTCGCTTGCCCTTTGGCTTAGACACAACGTCTCTGGTTCAATTGCCATGCGTTTTGTAGACCAGACTTTCAGTTTCGCCACTTCCAAGTACTTGATGTAGCCCAGCTCACGTAGGTTCCTGCGTTTTTCCCTACTCCGCAACCGTACCACCGAAGGCGAATCCGTTAAGAGGGTTCTGAATTTTCCGAGGCTGCCCAGCAGCGGCGCCAATTCCTGTGCCTGCTGAATGGCGAAAACCACGTCAGGAGCCACAGCCTCAATCAACTGCGACTTGCAAGCAACAGCATCCTCCCCCGCGACCCAGCCGTCCGTGTTCACAACCACAAAATCCACCCCCCGCTTCAAAACCTCTGCCTTCATAGCGGCTATTCCTTGGATGACTTTATCCACTGCCTCGCCCGGTGAAGTGGAGCCCACGAAAAAGGCGTCCTCGGCTTTCAGCATAAACAAATCCGTGACGGGTCCAGTTATCTTTGCATAAGCGACAGTGCAAGGAGGTCCAACATCCGACTGCCCTACATCTCCATCCAAAATTGCCACACTCCGCTTTTCCATAATTAGCCTGTTTATAAGATAAGTGCACAGGCTCGTCTTACCCGAGTCTACTCCGCCAACAACCGCGGCGATTGCTGGTTTTTTCTGCATCTCCCGCAATGCGTCAAACGCTTTGCTCCAAGATGTTGGAATCGTAGTGCCTTCCACTTCTTCGACGCCTGCATTTTGTCCCAGAACAACCTCGAAGACTGCGGTCTCTTCAACCGCGAAGGGGAGGCGTTTTCCTTCGCGAATCACAATTCTCTGTGTATTCTTCACTGTGTAGCCGAAGACTTCTGCTTTGCCTGAAACCACCGCCATGGAGGCTGGACCATCCACTAGCAGCGTTTTGCCGCGTTCAACGGTTTTGTTCAAGGTTCTTCCCCCGCTCGTACACGTAGCCGACTCTTCTTGCGATGCGCACGGCTGAAACCATGTGCCTAAACCCGCGCCTGTGCTTTGCTTCATGATGATAGCGATTTGTGCCCGCTTCACTCACAACCTCAAGCTTGACTTCTATGGGCAACGCTTCATCCAGCGCTTCCAGAAGCTTTTTGTGCACTGGCACGCCGCTGCCAACCTTCACAGAAACCGCGCTTGAACACACATCCAGAGTCTTCAGTAGGCTTTTCATTTTGTCTACGACTTCTTTGATGCTGAAGTAGTTCTCCGTGTCTATGACTGCCCCGTCAGCTACGACGGCTAAGCCGAAGACGTTGCCAGGGTCCACGCCTACAGTGACGGTTTCATAAGTTTCTTTTCCCAGCAGAACCTTCACTACCTCGCAGCCCATGATTTCTGGGTCAGATTCGACGTCGTAAACCAAGACTTTCTCATGGTTCACTAGATGCCGCTCTTTCGGGGTGGTTATGGCCACTCTGATTTCTACGGGTACAGGCTGCCCTGGGATGAGGCTTAAAAACGGGATGTTGCGTCGGCGCAATTCGCTGACTATTAGATAATAGGCTTTTCCTTGAACTGTGGCAACGGCAACCTTCGCTCTCATACAATTTAGCCTAAGGTAATTCTTACGCTTAAAGGTTGGCGATAAAGACGCGGCTGCAATTAGGCCTCAAGTTTTTCCCTTAGTAAAGGCAATTCGTTTTCTAGATATTTTTGGTTGCACATTTTTCGGATTCTCAACGTTTTTTCTAAGCCTTTCGCTGTTTCTTTTTCTGAAATTCTTATTTCTCCTTCGAATAAGCCGAGGATTGCCTGAAGCTCTTCCTGCGAATGCATCTGCGAGTCGATGACGGCTAAAGTGGTGAATCCTTTGGCTTTCAGGTCTGTCAGGAAGGCGCTTAGCCACTTTCTTGTGATTACTGCGTGATGCTGGAGCAGGGCGTCAGACACGATTTCTATGCAGGCTCTTTTTGGACCTGTTGCGGCTGGGTTCAGGGTGCGGAAGGCTTTGGTTAAGGCGATGTCGATTTCTGTTAGGTTTTCTACGCCTTTGAGTTTGAACACGTTAGGCATGTTTTGAATTAGGGCATCTGCCCTGGGGTTGCAGAGGAAAATGTAAAAGGTGGATTGGTATTTTTCAGCTAAAGCCTTTGCGTTTTCCGCTTCTGTTGTTATGTAGAATGTTGTTTCGCCTGCTTCTGCTCCAGCTTTGAGGAAGCGTTTTATGAGCAGGGCTCTTTCGTCGCTTGAAGGCGAAGTGAGGACAACAGAGCAGTTTTCAGGTATCCCGCCCAAGAGCAAGGCGTCAAGTTCTGCAAAGCCTGTAGTGATTCGGCCTGGCTGGGCTTCATATTTTGGCTGCGCTGGTTGGACAGTTATGGTGACTGATTTGGGTTTGCAGGTTTTAGTTTCTCCCAAATCGTCAAGGTAGACCACTTTCGGGTTTAAGGTGAAAACGCCTGCTTTAGTAGCCTGCAGAGTAAGCTTGATGGTTTCAACTTGGAAAGGTCCTATTTTTCTTTCTTTCATTTCTACAGAGCCGTTTCTTAGGCTACAATATGCTGGTAAGCCCGTGACTGTGAATCCATGAGGAATTAGATTTTCAACTTCAATTATCGCGCCGGAAGTCCTTGCAACGTTGACTAGATCAAGCCGCGTCTCAAACGTTTGACCAACAGCCACCTTTATGGGGGCCATCAAACTTGCCTGCAGGTTAACGTGTTCAAACCTTTTTTCGCCATTTTCAAAAAGTTTCCGGACTTCTTCCAGCTGCATTCTTGCTTCTTCAGCCCGTCCCTGCAAGCCAAGAGCCCAAGCATAACTCACCTTTATCAATGCTTCCTCTTGTGCGGGAATGGGAGGATGATATGTCTTGAGCCACTCAAAGTTTTCTTTGAAGCACTGGGTTGATTCTTCCCATTGATTTTTGGCAGCTAAGAAAACTGCTTTGGTTATGGCAAAATGTGTGGCTGTGCTTGAAAGAATTTGCTGTGGTAGTTTCAAGAGTTTCTCGAAATACTCTTCAGCATGTTTCAGATTTCCGAGTTTGGAGTACTGCCTTGCCAAGTCCGCATAGACTCTGCCTAGGT